>SMWK01000246.1 GCA_004356895.1 Gammaproteobacteria bacterium | reverse complement strand
GTTGTTGCCCTTCAACCAGGCTGACATCGCGTTCGCCGGGCTCGAATTTGCCTTCCATCGCCCCCTGCCAGAGCACTTCAAGCAACTTATCAGACATCGGCAAACCTTTCGATGTGCTGTTTCCAGGCCAAGGCTTCTTCGGGCCCGCGGATCGTGTTTCCCATACCGGCCATCGGGGTTACCGGGACGAGTAATCGCGAGACGCCGAGACCTTTGAGACGGGGAATATCTTCGAGGTCATCGGGCAGGCTCGCGGTGATTTCCAGCGCCTCAGGGTCGCCATCATGAGCGCGAGCCGCCTCTCGAGCGATAGTGAGCAACTATTCGGATAGACCACGGGCCGGAGAGAAGCCGTCGCGGTTTCATCCAGCCCTGCGCTCTGCGGCGCGTGCATGGCCACCCACAATGATCGGTACAGAACCTTGCGCGGGTTGTGGCCGGCAGTAAGCACGCTCGAACTGGACGAAATCGCCGTGAAAGGAGGGCGCCTCCTCAGTCCACAAGCAGCGCATCGCTGCAACATACTCATCCGTGCGCGCCCCACGATCAGCAAATTCCACGCCGAGAGCGCGAAACTCTTCTTCGAGCCAGCCAACCCCGATGCCAAGCAGGACGCGCCCACCGGAGAGATGATCGAGTGTTGCGATTTGTTTGGCAGTAATGACGGGGTTGTGCTGTGGCAGGATCAGGATGCCCGTAGCCAGTTTGATCGTGCTCGTAGCCGCAGCCACAAAGGCCATCCAGACGATGGGATCTGGCAGTGGGAAATCGTCTATTCCACCGGCCATCTTACCGTCTGCAGAGTACGGATAAGCCGATTTATAACCCGCTGGTACTACGGTGTGTTCCACGGTCCAGGCAGATTCGAAGCCCGCTTCCTCACCCGCTTGAACGAGCTCAATTGCCTTGTCGGGATCCACGTAACGGCCCGTATTGCAGTACCGCAATCCGAATTTCATCGTTTCCTCCTGGAATGACTATGACCATTGTCTGCACACCGCGCCTGCGGAGCGAGACCACCCGAGCACAGCCGGAACGCTGAACCCATCATGCTAGGTCATTGGAGCACCCTGGTTGATAGGTTACATTAGTGTGCATTGGAGGAGAAAGGCAATGCGTAACGGTCTCAAGGTGCTGGATACGGATTCCCATCAGATGGAACCGCCCGCGATGTGGGCGGAATACATCGATCCCAATTTTGCCGATCGGGCACCCGTGGTGGGAGATTTCGGCAACGGCAAAAAAGGCATGATGTGTGAGAACGAGCCGTTAACTAAGCAGGATGGATCCTACCCCATGGATTCGAAAGAGTTTCTCACCGCGGCGCGTGAGGCGATGTTGCGCTTCAAGCGCAGCCGGGATACGGGTTTCAGCCCGGCAAGCCGGCTGGAGGACATGGACGAACTCGGCGTGGACGCTCAAGTGATTTACCCGACTGTGGGCGGGCAGCTTTTAGGTAAGCCATTCCATGATGAGGAACTGTTGGCAGCGTGCTGTCGTGCTTACAACGATTGGAGCCTTGAATACTGTCGTGCTGCGCCTGAGCGTCTTCGTATGTCCGCCATGTTACCCATGCAATCGGTGGATCTGGCGATAGAAGAAGCCGAGCGGGCGAGTTCTCTGGGAGCGGCTTGTTTCTTTTTGCGGCCGAATCCGGTGCTGGATAGAAATCTCTATCACGCGGATTACGACCGGTTATGGCAGGCCATCGAAAAACTCGGCAAACCAGTGTGCATTCACGATTCGGGTTCCCCGTATCTACCGTCTTTTGGCGAGCGCATGCACACACACACATCCGGCCACATCATTGCCCATCCTTTCGAGGCCATGGTAGCGATGATGAGTTTAATCTGGTTTGGGGTGATTGAACGCCATCCCGAACTCAAAATTGTTCATGTGGAAGCAGATGCAGGGTGGCTCCCATACTGGTTGCAGCGAATGGAGCAACACTACGATTTCTCCGGGAAAGCGGAACACCCGGAACTCAACCGGCGGCCCACTGAGTACTTCAAGAGTAATTTTCTAGTGGCAGCGCGCGGTGATGAGATGACCCTGCCTGCCGCAGTTGAGCTTGTGGGCGCAGAATATATTACGTTTAACACCGACTATCCCCATCCCGATGGCACCTGGCCTTCGGGGATGGAAGATCTGGAACGACAACCTATCTCCGATGATGCAAAGCGCAAGATATTCTGGGACAACGCGGCGCCGCTATTCGGGTTGGCGTAGGGCCAATCAGTGGGGTGATCGAGGTGGTGCAAAAAAACGCGTGGCGCTGGTTATCGATTACGTCGCAAGTCTCTAGGCGCGGTAGTCGGCCTTCGTAATCATGAAAGAATTCAGGGATAAGCTTGCAGTTGTAACTGGCGGCGGCAGCGGTATGGGCCGGGAACTCGCCAGACAACTGAGTGCAGAAGGTTGTCACGTTGCCTTATGCGATGTCTCCTCTGAGGACATGGCAGACACCAAGAGGTTGTGCGAAACGAAGGCACCGCAAGACACAAGGTTAAGCGTGCATCTGTGCGACGTATCCGACCAAGCCCAGGTGAACGGCTTCCGCGATGGCGTGTTAGCCGAACATGAAACCGATCACGTCGATTTGCTGTTCAATAACGCGGGTATTGGCGGCGGTGGGAGCTTCGTCGACGGTGAGCGTGAGGAATGGGAACGGACCTTCGGCGTGTGCTGGTTCGGCGTGTATTACTGCTGCCGGGCGTTTGTCCCGCTTCTGATTGCAAGCGAGGCAGGGCATCTCATCAATACCAGCAGCGTCAACGGATTCTGGGCAAGCCTCGGACCAGGTGTGCCACATACGGCCTACAGCGCTGCAAAATTTGCGGTGAAGGGGTTCACCGAGGCACTCATCAACGACCTTCGCCTGAATGCACCCCATGTCAGAGTATCGGTGGTCATGCCGGGACACATCGGGACATCCATCGGTATCAATACCAACAAAGTTCTCGGTAAGTCCGCGCCGCTTTCCATGTCTGCCGAAGAGGTTGCGGAAGTTAGAAAACGACTCCTCCAGCAAGGTCTGCCAATAGGAAACGAAACGGACGACCACATACGCAAAGCCATGCACCAGCGATCCATCGACTTTCGTGACAAGGCGCCAATGAGCGCAGCTGAGGCGGCGATGATCATTCTCGATGGTGTACGCGAAGAGCGTTGGCGCATTCTGGTTGGTGCCGACGCTACTGTGCTCGACGGCATGGTTCGCGAATCACCGGTTAGGGCATACGAACCGGAGTTCATCGAGGAAGTACGCGCCCAGGGCCACCTGCGTGGGCTCATGGATTCCGACGAGTAACTCGTTGTTTAAGAAGTCTCAGAAAAACGACTGGGATTATCCCGAACCTTTTGTCTTAAGCGTGGTTGCAAAACCTGAAGACGTGGACGCATACGGCCACGTTAACAACGTGGTTTATATCAAATGGCTCGAGGCATGTGCCTGGGCTCACTCAGCGGCAGTGGGATTGTCAGAGTCCCGCTGTCTGGAAATGGCACGAGGTATGGCGGTGCGGGCCATTCACGTGGAATATTTAGCCGCCGCCTACGAGGGAGACGAGATACTCGTGGGTAATTGGATCGCTGCGAACGATGGCCGGTTACGGGTCACCCGTCGTTATCAACTGCTGAATCAGCACACGGGTATTACGGTGATGCGTGGGGACGTGGACTTCGTGTGTCTGAATCTTAGTTCTGGCAGACCAGCCCGCCAGCCACCGGAGTTCGTTGACGGATATTCGGTGGCGCTGACTTAAGTAACGCGAAGCGTCTTAGCCAAGCTCGGTGATACACCGTAGACTTACTCGAGATTAGGGGAGGATTCAAATGGCGGGTCAGAGTCGAGACGCGGCTATCGTCGGCATTCATGAATTTGCGTCACGTGACGTCGAGGGTGCACTCAGCCCTCTCCAGATCAAAGCCGAGAGTGCGGCGTACGCACTTACCGACGCGGGACTGGGCTGGGGGGATGTCGATGCAGTCTACGACGCGGGTGATGGTGGTGGCATGAGCGGCTTAACCATCTCGGAGTACTTCGGACTCAAGCCGAATATTATCGACACCACAAACGTCGGTGGCAGTTCATACGAGCTACATGCCGCACATGCAAAACAGGCGATCGCTGCCGGTAAAGCCCGGGTGGCATTGCTCACTTACGGCTCCACCGCGCACAGTAATGCGAGAGCCATCGGCGTTGGTGGTCGTGGTGGTGGTGTTCATCCCGCGGATAACATGGACTCTTTTGTCGGTATGACGTTGGTTGCCAACTATGCGATGGCGGCTCACCGGCACATGCATGAATACGGCACGACAAGCGAACAGCTCGCCGAGATCTCCGTGGCAACACGCATGCACGCGATGCGCAATCCCGAAGCCGTCAAGGCGATGGAGGATCTGGAGTTTCTCGATATTCGCGAGACAACCATTACGGATGTGGTTAACTCGAGAATGATCGCCGATCCGCTTCATCTTCTGGAGTGCTGCATGATCTCCGATGGTGGCGGTGCCGTCGTGATAGCCGCCCCCGAAGTAGCAAAAGACTGCCGTAAAAAACCTGTCTGGATTCTTGGCTGTGGCGAGGCCACCAAATACCCGGAAATCGGTGGCGACATTACCACGAGCGCCGCGGCTCAATCTGCTCCAGTCGCCTTTGCAGAAGCAGGGATCACCCCGGCGGAGCTGGACATAGCCATGATTTACGATTCATTCAGCATCACGGTCATGACGATTCTCGAAGATGTGGGTTTTTGCGCGAAGGGTGAGGGTGGTGCCTGGGTGGAAGGTGGCCGACTGCGATTTGACCGGCCCGATGACGGACCTGCTTTGAACACCGACGGTGGCGGCCTGTCATCAAACCATCCGGGGATGCGCGGAATATTTCTGTTGATCGAGGCGACACGACAGCTACGGGGCGAATCCTGCGCCCAGGTGGTGGACGCCAAACTTGCGATCGCCCACGGCAATGGCGGCATGCTCGGCAGTCGCCATTGTGCTGGCACCGTTATTTTAGGTGGAGACTGATCATGGTCGATGTGCAACGACCCTTACCAAAAACCCATGAGCTCGACACCAAGGCTTTCTGGGCAGCAACAAAAAACGAGGAACTCACGTATCAGCGCTGCGACGATTGCGAAGCTGTGATCTTCTATCCGCGCCGACACTGCACAAAATGTCTCGGCAACTCGCTGACCTGGCACACTGCCACCGGTCGCGGGACAATTTATACCTACAGCATCGTGCGCCAGAGTTACCATCCCTTCTTTCGCGACCGGGTACCCTATGCGGTAGCGTGGATTGATCTCGACGAAGGTCCGCGGTTGCTTTCCGAGATAGTCGGTGTTGACGACCCCGCCAGTCTCGAGATCGGCCAACGGGTGAAAGTTGCCTGGGAGTCACACGAGGAGCTGTCGGTACCGCTTTTCAAGCCTGAGTAAACGCTATTTTAGGAAGCCAGCTTTTGCGGAGAGGCCTCTTCTCAGAAGAGGCCTCTTCTGGAAAGAGACGTTTTTTACCAAGACGGACCAGAAATGCACACCGTCGCAGTGCCGAATACTCGTGTTTCTCCGGCCTCGTTATTGACCGTAAGATCAATCTCTACTCTGCCGGTTTCCTCATCGATGTCGGTGACCACCCCGCTGATGGTGTAGGGTTCATCGACGATCACCGGAGCTCGAAACACTGTATCGACCTTTTCGATCCGAGCCTCCGGCGCCCACCGGTGGATCATGGCGGCGAGAAACCCCTGACTCATGATGCCTGGCACCAGTGCACCGGGCAGTCCTTCTGCGCGGGCTGCCTCGTGGTCGGTGAATCGGGGTCCTGCCCAGCCGGCGGCCGTGGCGAAACGGCGCACGTTGTCCAGGCTGGTGTCGGGCGTGAAGACCGGGAGCTCTTCACCGAATTCCACGTCACTTATCTGGTTGATGGTCATTTGCCGGGCCGCTCACGAATCACGACGGAGGTATCGGCTGTGGCGACTTGTACGCCATCGGGATCGTAGATTTCCATGCGCATGACGAGGAAGGTCATAGGTCCTGAACGTCCGGTTTTGGTGTAGATGTCGTGTAAGTGAGTACGTCCCGTTAACCGCACTCAAGGACGGATGGGGTGTTTGAGCGAGGTGGCCTTACCGCCGTCCATGCCGAGGCCGGGGATCTTGGGAAACCCCTCAGGCATTCTGCGGCCAGCATGAAAGCTGGAGGCAAACGTTGGAGGGGCCTGAAAGTCTGGGTGGGAAGGATCGGTATAACGCGGTGCCACTTCACCGCAAGC
>SMWK01000245.1 GCA_004356895.1 Gammaproteobacteria bacterium | reverse complement strand
GGCGTGATCCAGGCAGAGCGATTACATCTGCGGCAGTTCACCGCAAACGATCTCGATTACCTCAACGAGCTTTTGAGTGATCGTAAGACTATGCAGCACTGGCCGGTTCCGTTAGCCCCGGCAGAAGTTCTGGCGTGGCTGGATCGCAGCCTTACTTCCTATGGTGCTTATGGTTTCGGCCGGTGGTTGGTGATCCTGGAAGAAACCCAGATGCCGATTGGCGATGCGGGTTTGTTGCGGCTTGAGGTTAATGGTCGGCGGGAGAACGATCTGGGCTACATCATTCACGAGGCGCATTGGGGCCACGGCTTTGGTGTGGAGGCGGCTCAAGCTTGCGTAGAGTGGGCGGTTCACCACGGACTGGCTTCTGTGGTGGCGAGCATGGCTGTCGACAATGAGCCTTCGGTTGCCGTTGCGGAAAAGCTGGGCATGGTTCGCGAGCAGACATTTGTCAATCCGCGCAACCGGGACAAGGAAACTTATCTCTATCGCCTGAGCTTTCTCTAGCCCCGGTAACTGCGCCAGCGTTTACGGATCTCATGCGCTTGTGCTTCGTTACCTTGTTGTGCCTTGACGTCAGCGATGACCAGCCACGCGTCGCGTAACCAGTCTGCGCGCCTTCCAGCAAGCGTAACGGCCTTGTTGGCGAAACGCAGCGCGTTTTCCGGATCGTCATTGTGCAGATGCAGCAATGCGAGCGCTGTCCACAAATCGGCTTGTAGCGGATTCAAACGGATGGCCCGCTCGATATAGCCGACGGCTTCGTGATGTTCACCAGCACGATTTGCCCGTTCGCTTTGTCGTAACAATGCAAGTGTCGCGCTTCCGGTATCCGGAGTGCGGGTATCGGAAGGTAGGCGTTCGGCGCCAGGTGTAGTGGGTAATATCGAGCTATCCTGCCCTGGTGGCAGGGCAGAACTCGGCGCTGTGGCGCAGCCAAGAAGCCAGCTTGCGTGTAACACGAAAAGAACTGTTGCTAGTCGTTTTGAAACCAAGAGCGGACACGGTTCGACAGGGAACGAAGGTTGATACCACAGCCCGGCTTGTTCTGCAAAACACTGCCCTCAGGAATAGGCACCGATACGATCTGTGCACAAGCGGCGTTAGCAACCAAACCCGTTGCGTACTCGATCTCCACGACGTTGGCGTTCGAGAGTTCAGCCAGTGGTACCACATCCAGGTTGGCCATGATGGCATCCCATACCTTCAATGCACCTGCGGATCCGGTCAGCCCTGTGGGTGAGTTGTCGTCATGACCCACCCAAACAACGGTGAGGGTGGTTGCGTCGAAACCTGCGAACCAGCTATCGCGGTAATCGTCCGATGTACCGGTTTTACCGGCAACACCCAATCCGGAAAATCGGGACGTCCGCCCAGTGCCAGTCTGCATCACAACTTCCAAAGCACGCGTCAGGGCTTTTGCGATTTCCGGGTTGATACGCTGTTCAAGCTGAAAAGGGTGGTGTGTTACGGGTGATCCGCGTTCATCGAGGACGGCAATCACGGCTTTTGGGGGCATGTAAAAACCACCGCTCGCGAAGGTTCCATAAATAGTTGCGACTTGCACCGGGGTAAGTGATTCGGCACCGAGTAAGAGAGATGGATAGCGATTTTGTGGTGCGCGTCCAGTGAGGCTTTCCATTCTTCTCGCGACTGTATCCACGCCGATTGCCAAGCCAAGGTTCACAGTTGCGAGATTGAGAGAATCTCCCAACGCACGCACTAAGGGGACAGGCCCGTGTGTACGTTCGTCGAAATTTCTGGGTGACCATACTTCTTTGTTGGGCATGGTCAGTGCAACATTCTCGTCTTGGATAATGCTTGCGAGATGGTAGCCGTTCTCCAACGCAGTCAGATATACCATCGGTTTTAGCAGAGAGCCGACTGGGCGATGTGCGTTGATGGCACGATTGAATCCATCAAATCCGGCTTGCCGCCCTCCGGCAACTGCCAGCAGCTCTCCCGTTTGCGTATTGGTCATCACCACGGCTGACTGCAGGCTGCCTTGTGGCAAATTTCGATTTCGCTCGACGACTGCCAATGCGGCTCTCAAGCCACTTTCGACCGCGTCTTGGGTGCGCGGTCTCAATGTGGTGAATATTCGCAGTCCGTTCGTGCGCAGATCGTCTTCGTCGAAGAGATCACCTAGATCGATTCGCACCAGGTCCATGAAAGCCGGGTAATAGGCGCCACCGCTTCGGCTACCTGTCACCACGCTGAGTTCCAAGTGCTTGTTTTGTTCGTAGCCGACAGCATCGATCAGTTTGTGAGCGAGCATCTTGTCGAGTACAAGGTTGCGTCGTGTTGTTGCGCGCTTGGGATTACGCTGTGGGTTGTAATACGACGGCCCACGAATGATGGCGACCAGTGTGGCAATCTCTGCGGGGTTGAGTTCGATTAATGGTTTGTTGAAGTAAAACTGTGCGCCGAGCCCGAAACCGTGCACGGCACGCTGGCCGTCCTGACCTATGTAGATCTCGTTCACGTACGCGTTGAGCAGGTCAACCTTCGAGAAGCGGGCTTCTAGAATCACAGCCATTGCAAGTTCGTTGAGCTTGCGACTCAAGGTCCTGCGGTTGTCGAGGAAGTAGCTTTTCACGAGTTGTTGAGTCAGCGTGCTCCCGCCCTGTTTTATCTCGCCGCTCGAGATGTTCACCCAGAAGGCACGGGCGATACCGCGTAGATCGAAACCTGAGTGGCTGTCGAAGTTCTGATCTTCCACCGCCTTTAAAGTCTGCTTCAGGAGATCTGGCACTTGCTCGGGCGTCAGTACGATGCGGTCTTCGCCGTGACTGGGAAAAAAACTGCCGATCATGACCGGATCGAGTCGGATCAGCGGAATAGGCCGGCCGCTCGAATCTTGTATGGCTACAACGCCTCTGCTACGGAAAGTGATCTCAATGCGCTCCGCGCTACGGTTCCGCTCCATGAACTGAAAGCTGCGCAGGTGTATCCGCAGGGTGTTATCGATGTGTTGGTAGGATCCGGGTTGGCTGAGTATCGCGCGCCGTTGGTAACCGAGTCGCGAGAGCTCGGTGACGATGTCGCGTGCAGTTAACATCGCACCAGGATAGAGCTCCAGAGGTTCAGCGTAGACCGAGGCGGGTACCGACCAGCGTCGTCCTTCGAATGTGCTGGTAATGGTTCGGTCGAGGTAGACGAGGTATCCGGCTGCAATTGCGCTAACAAGCAGACCCGTATAAAGGGTCAGTTTGAAGAGAAATCTAACTACCGTTCGGAACGCCGATCTGGCGTGGGCCTTGCGTTTGCGCTTAACCATGCGTGACTTCGCCGTGGACGCTTGACTGCGTCAAGAAGATGTCTGACTGCGTCAGGAAGATGTGAATCGCATCCGTGCGTTTCGATATTCTGTATCTGTCAAGACACCCGCATCGGCCAGCGCTTTGAGATTCATCTCGCGGTCGGGCGTCGTATCGCGCACTAGCCCAAGCCAGGTACCCAGCTTTTTGCACACAATGGCCACACGATGTAACAACTTCGGAAGTAACCAACATAACGCGAGTAAGAAGGCGGCGAAGGCGAGCAAGAATAACACGGGATGTTGTAGAACAGCCCACAGCCCCGCGAACACCAGAAGGTCCTCGATGATGGATGCTCCCCAATTGGAAAAAGGTTCGGGCGAAGTGTTGATCAGTACGCGCGTTCCAGATTTGATCGCGTGGCTGGCGGCGCTGACACTGCCACCCAGGATACCAGCCGTAACCGCGATGCCGGGCGTGACATCACCAGCAGCCCCGAATGCCAGCATCGCTCCAACGGGGATGCGAATGAAGGTATGCAGAGCGTCCCAGCCGGTATCCACGCCCGGTATTTTATCGGCCATAAATTCCACGCAGTACATGAAACCGGCGAATAAGATAATCGTTGGGTCCTGGAGGATTTCCAATGGCGGGGGCAAATCCATGTAGCCTGTCGCGCCGCCTAAACCCAACAGGGCAAGTGTTGCATAAAGGTTGATCCCACTGGCCCATGCAACCCCCATGGTGAGTGCGATGGTTTGGATAAGCTCCTGATATTCGGACATTTTTTCGATGGTTTGTGTAACGGGTCGGTTCATTCTCGGGTTGTGACCCTGAACGAGGACTGAAGCGCACCGGCTAGATTCGCGATACGTGGTAGTGCCATTGAATTTTGCTCGAACTTACCCCGAAACTATTGCTGCTCCGTTTTGGGTGCAGTAACATCACCGCTAACCTAAGGGGTGGTTAATCCTGAGACACCGAACTCGGTGGACCCTTTGAACCTGATCCGGCTCGCACCGGCGTAGGAATAGGCTTCCTCATACCCCCCTTCTGGTCTGGCGCGCTTAGTGCTTTAGGCACTTGAGAGCCGTTTTTATTTGAGACTTTGGGGACCGACATGAACCGCATGATGCCGCTTTTCCTGTTCGCTATTGAAGCAATAACTACAACTGCGCTTGCCGAGCAGTCATCTGATAACGCATCGATCATCGAAGAAATTGTTGTGACGAGCGAATTCCGCGACGTTTCACTCATGAAAAGCGCTGGGAGCATTTCTATTGTTTCGTTGAACAATCTCAAAAGCGGGACAATCAACCACCTCGAAGAAGTTCTCGGCTGGACGCCGAACGTCAACTTTGCCAGTGGTGCTTCACGAGCCCGGTTCATTCAGATTCGTGGTATTGGCGAACGCGGGCAGTTCTCCGAACCCCTTAATTCATCTGTTGGGTTGATACTCGACGGGGTGGACATGAGTGGGATTGGTACTGTTGCTACGTTATTCGACGTCGCACAGGTGGAAATATTACGCGGCCCGCAGGGAACACTGTACGGCGCGAACGCATTGGCCGGTTTGATCAATGTCGTCAGCAACGATCCTACCCGGGTATTCACCGCGCGCCTGAACATGGACGCCGGAGATCATGATGCGTTCGGTATGGGTGCGGTCGTATCGGGACCGATCTCCGATACACTTGGCTACCGGCTGGCGATACGGAAATATCGTGACGACGGGTTCACGGATAACAAATTTCTGAACCGGGACGACACGAACAATCACGATGAGTTGACCGTGCGAGGCAAACTCGAATGGTCACCTGACGACAATACTACCTGGTCGTTTACCTTGGGGAAGGTCGATGTGGATAACGGCTACGATGCGTGTTCGCTGGACAATAACCGCAACACCGCGTCCGATGAGCCAGGTGACGACAAGCAGGATTCCACGTTCGCGAGCGTGAAGTTGAGCCGTAACCTGGCGAGTGGTCTGACTTTTGAAGGTTTGATTGGATATGCCGACAGCGAGATCGACTACGGTTACGACGAAGATTGGGTTTTTGATGGGTTTCACCCCTGGGGTTATTCGTCCACCGACCGCTACCAGCGTGACAGGACAACCCGCACTTTAGACATGCGTTTGTTATCAGGTGAATCTGGTCGGATCTTTTCTGGCAGCACCGATTGGGTTGCGGGAATTTATGTTCTCGAGCAGGACGTCGATCTCAGGCGCCAATACACTTTCAACCTGGAGGATTTCACCAGCGCGTTCAACATCAAACGCCACGCCGTATACGCGCAACTCACCACGTCTCTCAACCACCGGTTACGGATGACTCTGGGTTTGCGAGCCGAGCGTCATCGTGCCCATTATCGGGATTCCTCAGCGGTGCGCAGCGATCCTACCGATTCGATGACCGGTGGGCGGGTCGTGCTGGAATGGGACCTTGCAAACGGAGCGTTGTTTTACGCAAGCGCCACGCGCGGGTACAAGGCCGGGGGTTTCAACACCAGCGGTACGTTGGATCCCGATCTTCGTGAGTTCGACCCGGAGACGTTGTGGAATTTCGAGGCCGGGCTCAAGGGCCTGTGGCTCGATGACCGCCTGAGCGGTCGGCTGGCTCTTTTCTCGATGCAACGTAAAGAGATGCAAGTTACCACGTCCATCGAACGCGTGATCCCTGGAGAAAACGCCGTAGAGTTCATTGCTTTTATTGGCAACGCCGCAGAAGGCAGCAATACGGGTCTGGAGCTCGAAGTGCTTATGAGTGTCAACACGCAACTTGATCTTTTTGCGAGCTTTGGTTTGCTTCATACGGAATTCGACGACTACACCAACGGCTCCGGTGACAAGCTCGACGGTCGTGATCAAGCCCACGCACCAAAATACCAGTTCCATCTGGGTGGCGAATACGTTCTTGCATCAGGTTGGTACCTGCGAGTCGAAGTGGAAGGGAAAGACGACTACTTCTTCTCCGACAGCCACGATGTGCGCTCAGACAGCTTTGAGTTGATCAATGCTTCGCTGGGTTACGTTGGCGACGGCTGGCAAGCGAAGCTGTGGGGTCGCAACCTCGCGAACGAAGACTATTTCGTACGCGGATTTTTCTTCGGGAATGATCCCCGAGACGGGTACACGGCACGAGGTTATACACAGCTCGGCGATCCACGGCGTTATGGATTGTCGCTGAGTTTCGAGCTATAGCTCGTAATTTTGGCGGAGCACCCGCAAATGTGAGAGCGACTTTCATGTCTGCGTATTTTCGGTTGTGGCTGTGCTTTTTTCTGTCATCTCCTTTTCGACTAGGTAATCCACGATGTCGAGTGCAGTTTTCCTGCTGTCCATGTTTACCACGTATTTGCCGGCCACCACCAGGGTCGGTACTGAGGGGATGACCAGCCGTCGCTCGTCCTCGCCTGCCTGCCGAAGAGCCTGGCGGACCTGAGGCGAGTTGAAGTTCCGCAGAAACGCTTTTTTGTCGATACCGTGTCCATCGACGAAATCCGCAATCATGTCGGCACTCAGGAATTGCCGGCGGTTGTCATGAATGGCCTTGAAGATGCGACTGTGATTCTCTTCGAGTGTCCCTGTTGTTTCGAGGGTGAGGTAGGCTTGACCAAGGAGTGCCCAGATGGGTTGTGAAAACGTAACTGGACTCCGCGAGAAGCTCACTCTTTCCGGCATGGTTTTCTGCCAGTTTTCGAGTAGAGGATCAAAATTCTTGCAGTGAATGCAACCGTAAGAGAAAAACTCGATGACTTTGATCGCTTCACCCGGACGGCGGCGAACCGGGTTTTCGACCAGCCGGTAATGATCTCCCTCGACGTATTGGCCTTCAGTGATGCCGGTGCTGTACAGGGTGCCGTAACCGATGATCAAAATTGCGACGACAACTACGAACGCGAGGATGGCCGTTCGCGTACGGGCGACCTTGGTATCGATCTTCGCTTTCATATGCACTCCTGATTCTCGGACTATCGCATACTACCGTTGCGTCGCCGCGGCGTCTCGACCGATACTGTGAAGCTATTCTTATAATATTGAGCCAACGCAACCACAAATATGGTCGAAACCTACCAGCTATTTCAATATCAGAGTTGCCCTTTCTGTTACCGGGTGCGGCAGTTTCTAGAGGCTACGGGGATCGAACTGGAGTTCAAGGACACGCTGCTGGATGTCGATGCGAGCCGCGAACTCGTCGAATGCGGTGGCAAATCGTCGGTGCCCTGTCTGCGCATCCAGCGCGGTACTGAGGTTCAGTGGCTCTACGAATCGTTCGACATCATTGAGTATCTCAAATCACGTTTTGGCGTTTAGCACCTCGCCCGACCTTTTCTCGGCCTCTGCCGGGGACACTTCTGCGAAGGGAGTGGCGTAGTTCGGTACCTCAAAAAACTCGATCACGATTTCGTCCCCGACATTGATGACGCCTGCAACGTCCACAACACCGACCACGCCTCTCAGTCCCCTGGCGGCTTTGGAAAATGCTCCTTTGCTCAGGGGGTTGCCTGACCGGGTTGCGAACAGCCGACTGATGTTTGCGGACATTCCGATACACGGTGGGTTGTATTCTTCTACCACTAACACCGCTCCCGACGGAAACACGAGCCGCGAACCCCCTGGCAACTGAGAAAAACCCTCGATTCCGGTAACGCAGACGTTTACGGCTAGAACAGCAGCCGTAAGAGGTTCGGCAAGATTCAGTTCCCGGGTAATCCTGTCGAGCTCCTCGATCGAGATGCCTGACCACTGGCGCTCGTTTCTTCTGATGGTGCCTTCCGGATCCTTGTCACCTTCCCATACCCCACGGGTTTGACCTTGATGTTTGTCGCCAACAAAACCATCCAGTGCCACCTCGGCTGTCGATAGCGTCCGTTTACCCATCGTCTCTGCGTCGGGACGCCCGATGGCGACTGCGGCGAGTTTGCATATGATTTTTTTCATTCAGGTGTTCCGTATACCGATAATCGAGCTTTGATCCATTTTGCGCGGCAGCAACTCGAAGGCGCAACGCTGATTTTCAACCAAACTCGCCATCGACGCAGCATCACCGATTTGCTATTTTCCCCTGCTGATTAAATTTGCAACTTGTGCTGGAAAGCAGCCACTTTGGGGGAACTATGAAACTAGGGCTTATTTCGGGTTATTCCGGACGCAAGATAAGCATCCCTATCGATGCCATCAAACATGCGGAGAACCTCGGCTACGAATCTATCTGGACGGCGGAGGCCTACGGCTCGGATGCGGTAACGCCTGCGGCCTGGATACTCGCGCAAACCGAGACGATCAAAGTAGGCACTGCCATCATGCAGATGCCTGCGCGCACGCCCGCTATGGCTGCCATGACGGCGATGAGCCTGGCCGAGTTATCCGGTGGCCGGTTTATCTGTGGGTTAGGCGCTTCAGGACCACAGGTGGTAGAAGGCTGGCACGGAGTTCCGTACGGACGTCCCGTTACTCGGCTGAAAGAGTACGTGCAGATCATGAAGCAGATTTTTGCCCGGAAAGAGAAGACCACCTTTGATGGCAAGGTGTATCAACTGCCTTATATGGGCGAGGGTGCAACGGGTCTAGGCAAGCCACTCAAGAGCATCCTGCATTGTGAGGAAGATATTCCGATCTATGCAGCCTCAATTACCCCCGCAGG
>SMWK01000244.1 GCA_004356895.1 Gammaproteobacteria bacterium | reverse complement strand
TGTCCACCACACCTCTGCCGAATTCGGCGGCTTCCGAATAAGCAGGGCTATCGTGAAAGGTCGCCACGCACGGGACATCGAGGCATTCCAGGAAGTGCTTCAGCTTTGCATGAGTCTCGGTATTTGGTTTCACCCTGTTGGCGATCATGCCGACGGGCCGAGGCGCGTTTCGATAAGCGCGGTGACTCAGTAGCTCAGCGATAAAGCGGCCTCCAGCGCGAATGTCGATGGACGAAGGCAACATGGGAACCAGGATGACGTCGCTTTGCTTGAGCAGCATCTCCAGATCCCGATCCCGCGCGTTGGAATGCCCATCCACAATGATGCGATCGGTCTCCGGTGAAATGCGGTTATGGAAGGTCTGCGTCTGATACATGTTGGCGCGGCGGTGGCTGGCAACGATGGAGATCGGTGGTAGAGCTGGATCCCGTTGGTCGCACCAGTAGGTGCTGGAGGCTTGCGGATCGTTGTCCACGAGGGAAACGTTCAGGCCCTGGCTTGCGTATGCAACAGCCAGATTGGTTGCAATGGTGGTTTTGCCGCAACCGCCTTTACCGTTGACAATCAATATTCGGCGGGCATTTGGTTTCATTGTGCCTGGCCCTTTCGGTAGAGCTCTTTTGCCAAAATTCAGCCGTAAGGGTGTCGATGAACTCCTAAACCGCCCCCACGGTTCGATAGCTCGTTCACAGCTCCTTCTTGTTAGGATCCCCCATTTGACTTCATCAGGCTTCGATGGGCCATCCAAAACGGATGCGAATCAAAGATTAATGTCCCTGTCTGCAAACAGCTTTTATTGTTCTTGCTTAAGCTGTGGTTTAGCTGTGGATAACTATACCACTGCGTTTTTGAAATGCACTAGCTAAAAGTGTGTCTTTTTTACAAGCAGTTAGCGCATAAAAGATACCTATCTGATGAGCTTTTCGCGCAGACGCCTAGGATCGGTTCAAGAGCATCAGGCGACCATCTCCGGCCAGGGCGTAATAACTGCGCGGGTCATGTGTGAAGCCGACGGCCAGAATGGCTGACCCGGTGGGATGCCAGAGATTGCGAGCTTCGGTAGTCCAGCGATGCAGACGTTCGCCGCGGGTAGCGTCCCAGAGCTCCACCACTCGATTCACGTAGCCGATGAGCAGCAGACGCTCATCACTAGAGAAGCGAGCGGACGTGATGCCTTGGTTCTGAGTAGTCAGGGTTTGTAGACGTTGACCGCTGGCGCCGTCCCATATGGCCACCAGTTGCTGGTGGCTGGCAGTGAAGACGGAGCGGCCACTGGCAGATAAAGCCACCACCCTGACGGGATTGCTGTGGGTGAAAGTGTGCACGGCGCTGCCGTCTGTGAGGTTCCACAGGACGGCCGTCGTGTCATCGCTGCCAGTTAATGCCCAGAGGCCGTCGTCGCTTGCAGCAACACTGCCGACGACTCCCTGATGTAGGAACGTGTGCAAGTGCGCGCCTGCTTCGGCATCGAACAGAATCGCGCTATGGTCTTGAAGTCCAATGAATACCTCACGGCCATCGGAAATCAGGGCGACGTCCAACACAACTGCGGGAGTTGTCCAGTACGCCATGGCTTCGCCGCTTACGGTGTCCCAGATGACGAGCGTGCGGGGATCCGTCGTTACAGCTCGGGTGCCGTCAGCTGAAAAACTCGCAGAGACGAGTTCTGCGTATACGCCGGGTTGATGACTCCAGTTATATAGCCGTTCCCGATCCCGCGTTCGCCACAAACTTGCACCGTGGTTGAGCGAGCCGATCAGGCTGAACTCGGAGTTCTTCGATAGTGCGCCGGCGTAAATGCCTTGAGCGGCCAGCTCGTAGCTCGCAGTTGGCGCATCACCGCCGCTACATGAGTAACAGGCCAGGCTTAGCGCAAGGACGATGGAATGCGGCAGCTTCATGGATACACACTCAAAATCTCTTTGCAAAAGTGCCAAGACAGCACATCTGTGCACAAGCAGATGAAGGAACCTTTGAGTAATCGATAATTGATCAGAGGTTCCTTAACCTCGCCGGGACAGGAGAATGTCGTCTTCGAGTTCGAAACGAGTCCCGAGGACCAATGCTAATTGCTCCAGAGAGTCCTTCACCTGTTTGATGTTCACAGACTCGATGTCGGCGAACTCGTCGTTAAAACGCATTGCCACGAGCGTGGTGGATTCGATTGCCGCGTATTCGTGGGGTGCAGGAATCAGTCGTTGGAATACCTGAAAGTGACCGGCCGAAAGGTAATCTACCAGGGAGTTGCAGAACCGGGTCAGCAGAGCCTGGGAGAGATCGGTCAGACCCTGGTCGAGGGCGTTGTTCAGCTCCACCAGGTAGGTGATGAGCCGTTGCCGACAATTCGTGAAACTCGCGTTGGCATCTCTGTCAAACTTCTCCGTTGTTGCGGTAGCCAGCGTAGGATTCGACATATTTGGTCCCTCACGGTTCTTTCAGAGAAAGATAGTTCAGGTTCCAGACATCGCCAGCGAACAGCCATCATCAATCACGGTGAGTGCCGGACATCGTTGCCAGAATGCATGCCCGGGATGGTTAAGAAATCATCGGCTAGTTACCCGCGCGCCATTGCATCACGGTGAGGATGACGATGGCGATGAAGCCGAGTAGCGCCCAGCCCGGGATGGGGAGACCGAGCACCGGTATAACTTCCGCGCAGTCACCGGTACCACGCGTCATGGCAATCAGTATCTCACTCAAGGGGAACGCATCGAGCATGTAGGCCATATCCGGACCGCAGGCCGGGACCTGATCGGCTGGCAGACTCATGAGCCAGAGTTGGCGTATGGAGAACCCCCCACCAATCGTTGCCGAGATCACGCCGAGCAAAGGGTAGATGCCCCAGCGCGGGTTGTGTAACAAGCTTGCGTAGGCCCAGACACCGGCGATAAAAAACCAGATTCGCTGCATAAGGCACAGTGGGCAGGGATCCATCGCGAAAGCATGTTCCATAACCAGCGCCCCAGCCATCAGGGCACCAGAGAAGAATACCACTGTGATGGCCCAGGATTCGCTCGTTGCGCGGCTTAAGTTATGGATAAGGGTATTACTCATTGGATGTTTACAACCACTTTGCCGATGGCTTGGCGTTCGCTCAGGCAACGCAACGCGTCCGCGTATTGTTCTAATGGATAGACGTTTCCGACCAGCGGATTGATCTTGCCTTGTTCGAAGAGCTCGAGAATTTCCCGAAAATTTGTGTTTGCCTCACTGACACATCGTGCCGACCAGGCACCGAAAAACACTCCGACAACCTGGCAGCTCTTCAACAAAACGAGGTTGGTGGATAACTTGGGTATGTCACCAGCGGCGAAACCGATGACCAGCACACGACCATACCAGTTGATACAGCGCATACACTGATCGAACAGGGCTCCGCCTACCGGGTCGTAGATTACATCAGCCCCCTTGCCACCGGTCAGGTCTTTCACCTTTTCTTTGAGTTCGCCGTCGCTGTAGTCGATGAGCTCATCAGCCCCCGCTCCGCTGGCTGCCTGTAACTTTTCAGTGGAACTTGCCGCAGCAATCACCCGAGCCCCCATGGCTTTGCCTATCTCCACGGCGGAAATACCCACCCCGCCACCAGCGCCCAGCACGAGCAGGTTCTCACCTGGTTGAAGTGATGCTCGTTGTTTCAGCGCATAATATGACGTGCCGTAGGTGGTGCTGATACCCGCAGCCTGGGCAAAACTCATTCCCCTGGGCTTGCTACGCAAGGCTTGTTCTTTGACGGTTATCTGCTCCACAAATCCACCGTGGCCTACGCTTGCGAATACCGAATCGCCGGGGTGAAAACGGGTAACCTTTTTCCCGGTTGCGATTACGGTGCCGGAGAATTCCCCTCCAGGGGAGAACGGAAATGACGGCTGGCTCTGGTATTTGCCCGCGATCATGAGCACATCGGGGAAGTTGAGTGCGCATGCGTGTACGTTTACCAGTACTTCGTCCGCAGTGGGCTCTGGCGCGGCAACTTCCTCTAGAACGAGGCTTTCCGGTGGCCCGTAGGCTTTGCACAAAACTGCTTTCATCTTTTTGGTTGTCCATCCTGTTCAGCCGCGAGCACTTTTTAGTCGCCGACGCTTAAGATAACGAAGGGTACTGGTGGGTCCGTCAGCGTCAACTATGCTAACAAAGTGATGATGTTTCGAAAAAGCAGCACAGTGAAGAAGTTGGCGTTGGCGGTCTTGGCGCTACCAGGCGCCACAGCGTTACTGGCTGACGAAGGCGCTGACGTTCGCTACGTTCCGCTGCAACCCGCTTTCATAGCCAATTTTGGAGTTACCGAACAAGGTCATCTGAAGTACGTAAAGGCCGAAATCTCGATCCGTGTATCAACCCAGGAAGCTGAGATGGCGGCACGCTACCATCTGCCGGCGTTGCGCAACGCTCTGGTGCTTCTGCTCTCGCGCCAGGATGAGGTCACTGTTTCCACTGGCAGTGGCCGTGAAGCCATCCGCGAGGAGGCGCTCGTGGAGTTGCGAGCCATCCTGAAAGCCGAAGAAGGACACCCCTATATCGATGATCTCATGTTTACGAATTTTGTCGTTCAGCGCTGACCCAACCCTGCGCGTGTTCCAGCATATCCGGAAAGTAATCGAGGAAGTCTTGCTCGAGACGGTCGAGTTCGTTTCGAGCGGTTAGTGCCAGCTGTTCGTTCAAGACTTCGCGCTTGAGGCGCCGGGTGATCGAGAAAAGCGCCCGTTCTACCACCGCCCAGGTTTGATAACCCGCGAGCAGATCGTTCTTGCGCATGTAGCCAAAGAAGCGACGCGCTCCATCGGGTAACCACTGCATGTCCTGCTCGATGAGTTCGTAGATTCGTTGGGTGAACTGTTCGATTGGTTCGTCGTGGAAAGATGACCAGTGTCGTGCCAGGCAGTGATCGGCAATCACATCGACGAAAATCGGCGCCAGCCGCCGCAAATCCCCCGGGAAGCGGCGGCAACTCACCCGAATCAATGGGTGCTGGTTGCTGTAAGCGTCTATCCGGCGGTGCAGCCGAACACCCATCGCGAGGCTCACCGGCAACTCGTCGGGCACCGGACCTTTGATGAAATCGCCGAGAAAGCCGCCAACGATCAATCCGGTTTCGGTACTCTCAGATGCGAAATCTCCGATCAGGCAGTGGGCGAGGAAGTTCACTCGAGAGCCAGATAGCTTTCCAGGAACGTTGGAAAATCAACGTTGTCAGCGGCTTCTATCTCGCGTTGTTGTTTGATGGACTGACGGGAAAGGGTTTGAAATAGCTCAAGCTTTTCAGGTTCCAGCTTGCGATTGTCGAAATACGCTTTGTGGGCCAGTGACTGATTCATCGCAAATCGAAAGAACGGCACGTGGTGTTCGGCCATCGAGGCGAGTACCTGGGCGGAGGGGGTGTGCTGCGGATGGGCAACCTTGATTTTTTGCTCTTGCAAGGCCCGTTGATACAGGTTGCCGTTCTCGGTCTCGTGGGCTTCATCCAGTAGCGCCGATAGCGGTTCGAGATTGCTCAGGATCTCGTAAGCCCAATGCTGCTTGTCCACTTTCCCGGAAGGCGATTCCAGATCGAGGGATGGGTCACGTCCGTTGGCGACAATGCTCAGCTGGTTACGACCCATACGCGCGGATTCGGCTTCGCTGTCCAGAGGGCTTTCCACGACCAGGCAATACAACAGAAATAGATCGAGGAAACGGATTTGGGTCGCGTCGATGCCAACTGGAAGAAACGGATTTAGATCCAGGCAGCGAACCTCCACATACTCAACACCCCGGTCGCGTAATGCGGTAAGTGGTCGCTCGCCGCTCTTGATTGGCCGCTTTGGGCGGATGGTACCGTAGAACTCGTTTTCGATCTGTAGCAGGGTGGATGCGAGCTGGCGGTACTCGCCATCAACTTTTACCCCGATGGACTCGTAGGTTGGAAAAGGTTTGGTCAGAGCCTCCTGCATGGATTCGGCATACTGGGCCAGGCTGTTGTAGGAGATATGGAGACTGCTTTGTGCCTCGCTCTGATAACCGAGACGGCCCATTCGTAGTGAGGTCGCGTGGGGCAGATACAGAGAGCCCTCGTCAAGCATGTCGAGTTGATGGTCGGTGTTTTTTACGAACGACTTACAGATAGCGGGTGACGCACCAAATAGATAGATCAGCAACCACGAATGGTGGCGAAAGTTACGGATGAGTCCGAAGTAAGCATCGGTGCGAAATTCCTGGTCGAGTTTAGCACCGCTGCTTTTCGCAAATACCTGCCAGAACGCTTCCGGCACGGAGAAGTTGTAGTGGATGCCAGAGATGGTCTGCATCAGACGACCGTAACGATTGCCGAGACCCAACCGATAAACCGTTTTGGCGGTAGCGATGTTGGAACTGCCATAACGCCCGACGGGAATCGATTCGTCAGCACCGAGGATACAGGGCATGCTCGTCGTCCACAGTAGCTCTTCACCGATTCCCTGGTAGACGAAGCGGTGCACCTCCTCGAGCTGGGCGATGCAGTCTTCCGGGGAGCCGTGTACGTCGGTGATCAGCTCGAGTTGTGCCTCGCTGAAATCGGTTGTGATGTGGGGATGGGTCAGGGCGGACCCCAGCGCCTCGGGATGGGGCTCGGCGGACAGCGCGCCGTCGCTCGTGACGCGCAGGCTCTCTTTCTCGATGCCTCGCTGGATGTTGCTGATGGCGGGGAGGTTTGCGCCGAGCGCCGCCAGTATCTCTGCCGAGATCCGCGTTACAAAGTCACCCAAAATACTAATCCATGGTACCGATTAGCTTGAAAACATCGGACCCGCGTCGACGACTGCCTGATCCACTTCGAAGCGCTGGAAATTTTCCCTGAACTTGGCGATGAGGTTATTTGCCGCTTTGTCGTACGCCCCCTGATCGCTCCAGGTATTGCGCGGATTTAACAAGCTGTCGTCAACCCCGGGTATCGACTTTGGAATGTCTATGTTGAACCCGGCCAGATGTTCGGTTGCAACGTTGTTGAGCGCCCCTGACTGAATGGCGTGAATGATGGCGCGGGTTGTGGGAATTGGGAATCGTTCGCCCACGCCATAGCCGCCACCGGTCCAGCCGGTGTTGACTAAAAATACCTGGGAGCCGAAATCCTCGATCCTCTTAATCAGGAGATTGGCGTAAATGCCGGCGGGCCTGGGAAAGAAGGCGGCGCCAAAACAGGTGGAGAAGGTTGCACTGTACGCTTCTGTGGATCCCACTACGGTGGAGCCCACTTGCGCGGTGTAACCTGATAGAAAGTGATAGGCAGCGGCCTCTTTGGACAATATCGATACGGGAGGTAACACACCGCTGACATCACAGGTCAGGAAGATGACCTGACTCGGCTCGCCGCCGCGGTTTTCTGGAACTTTTGCTTCGATATTATCGCGCGGGTAGCAGGCTCTGGTGTTTTCGGTGAGGCTCGAATCCGTGTAATCCGGAACCCGGGTTTGCGGGTCCATGACCACGTTCTCCACTATCGCCCCGAATGAGATTGCATCCCAGATCATCGGTTCGTTTTCTTGCGAAAGGTCGATGCATTTGGCGTAGCAGCCACCCTCGAAGTTGAACACGGTACCCTTGCCCCATCCGTGCTCGTCGTCGCCGATCAGAAACCGGCCGGGATCCGCGGACAGCGTGGTTTTACCGGTGCCGGAAAGACCAAAAAAGAGGGTTACCTCGCCTTCATTGCTCATGTTGGCTGAACAATGCATGGGTAGTACATCCTTCTCCGGCAAGAGAAAATTGAGCACGGAGAACATCGATTTTTTCATCTCACCGGCATAGAGCATGCCAGCGAGCAGCACTTTGCGCTGCGCGAAGTTGATCATCACGGTGCCGTCGCTCAAAGTCCCGTCCCGCTCAGGTTCGCAAACGAAACCTGGTGCGTTGACCACCTGCCAGAGTTCTTTGTTGTGGGGGTTGTAATGCTCCGGGGTTATGAACAGCGCACGGCCGAACAACGTATGCCAGGCCAGCTCTGTGGTAACTTTTATCGGCAGATAGTGCTCCGGATCAGCACCAACGTGGAGATTGGATAGGAAAGATTCCTGGTCTTCCAGATAGACGTGTACGCGATCCCACAACGTATCGAAAACTTCGGGTGTTGTGGGCTGATTAATTTCGCCCCAATCGATGGAATCAGACGTAGACGACTCATCGACGATATAGCGATCCGCAGGCGATCGGCCCGTTCGTTTGCCGGTTTGCACGACGATCGAGCCGTTGCTCGCAAGCTTACCTTCACCGCGCAGTAAAGACAGCTCAGTGAGTATGGGAACAGATAGATCGGTATAAATTGTTTTTCTTTTGCTGGAGTCGATATTGACGGCCATTGCGTATGTGTCTTCCCCGGGAACAGTTAATTATGCCAGAGGGATCTGGCTTGGCATATCGGGATTGAAAAGGATTGTAAGTGATGCAAACCCAATGAATTGGCGGGTTTCGACGTTACTGCAGAATACGACGGCAGGTGCCATGCACAATCGTTGACGTTTTGTGGGCGAAAAAGGATCGCTGGTGGCGAACATCATCCACGTGCAACGTCAACGATTATGCACGGCACTGGTTACCTTCTTTTAGCTTTTTCAGCTCCCGGCGATCGCGCTTCGTTGGCCGTGTGCTGGGCACTGTCAGCCCTGCTCGCTCCATCTTTCGTCTCGATCGATCCGTTTCTCGTCGCTCGATGCTTGCATCACTCTCCCGGTAGAGTGTCTGAGCGATAGTGGCGCTCCCGCGGCGATCTGCGAGACCTGTCACGTTGACGATCTGGATCATATCGCCGCGCCGAATGGTGAGCTCGCACCCGACGCCGATTTCCTTCGCCGCCTTGGTGCGCGCCTGCCTCAATTGCACTTTGCCTCCCTCGATGGCGCGCTTGGCCTGGGCCCGAGTCTTGAAAAATCGTGCCGCCCATAACCAGCGATCGAGCCTGACGGAGGTGAGCTCAGTCACTGGGCAGAATCTCACTAAAGTCATTAAACGCTGGATAGGCGAGATCGCGCCTGGTCGGCTTTCGAGAATCTGGTTGTCTCACCGTGACGAGATGACGTATACCGAACCGAGCGGCGGATTCGAGCACGTTTGTGTTGTCGTCGATGAGCAAGGTGCGTGATGGGTCGTACGGATGTTCTTCCATCAACCGCTCCCAAAAGCGCACAGACTCCTTCGGTGCACCGTAATCGTGACACGAAACCGTCGCCTCCAACATGCTTGTTATGTCGCAGTGAGCGTTTTTTATCTTCAGGCTGTCGCGGTGCGCGTTGGTGACGAGCATGCCCCGCTTACCGGCAGTGGGTAACCAATTCAGAAAAACCTGTGCATTCGGACGGTAGCGAATCAGCGAGGCGAGTTCATGGTGTAACGCGATAATGTCCATGCCAGTAAATTCCGCCCAGTAATCCAGGCAGTAGAAAGAAAGCTCTCCACGGCGCTGCTGCATATGTGAGAAAAGGTGTTTACCGGCATCCTCCACCGAGATGCCGTGCGCTTCGCTGTACCGAGCCGGTAACAGGCTGTTCCAGAGTGTGTTGTCATAATGAAGATCGAGCAGCGTGCCGTCCATGTCGAGCAGCACGGTATCTACGCAGTCCCAGGCAATCATCGAAACGTTAGTGTTCGCATAATCATAATAGAGGTGCCCTTGGGGCACTGCGTATAATAACCGCAACGTTTTGAGAAAGGGGGTTGCCTTGCCGGTGCCACAGTTGTTGGCGGTTCGAACCGTGGCGAAGACTCGGTTTTTCCGCATTGAGGAGTTGGATCTGCGGTTCGCGAGCGGTGAAGAGCGCACCTATGAAAGGTTGCCCGGCGGGGGTCGGGCAGCGGTGATTGTTGTTCCGGTCAGCGATGATGGAAACGTTTTTCTGATCCGTGAATACGCTGCGGGTTTTCACGAGTTGCAGTTGACGCTGGTGAAGGGCGCCGCCGAAGGGGACGAGTCCCTGGAGGAGACAGCCAATCGGGAGCTGAAAGAAGAAATCGGCATGGGTGCACGGCGATTACAGTTCATCAAGAAACTCAACTTAGCCCCGGGGCACATGGGGTTTACGATCAATGTGTTGCTGGCTCGGGATTTGTATCCGGAAAGGCTTGCTGGCGACGAACCCGAACCTCCCGAGGTTGTCCCTTGGCCTGTTGCCAGGCTCGACGAGCTGATAACTTCGGATGAATTCAACGAAGCAAGAGCAATCGCAGCGCTTACTCTCGTACGCCCTTTTCTCTAACTAGTGCCTGTCCAGAATGCGGAGCATTCTGAGACCGCACTAGTGGAGGGCAGGGATGCCCGCTGCGTTCGCGACCTTTTCCGAAGGAAAATGCGAGGTTTTCGCAGAAAACCGACGGAGGAAAATTCGCAGGAGCGAATTTCCGGACAGGAACTAACGATACCTTTGAATTCGCGTTGCAAGAGGAGCAGCCATGGATGCTGAACTGGTCCGTCAACTGATAGAACTCGTCGAGCGGGCGGGGGACGCCATTCTCGAGATCTACAGAACCGACTTCTCAGTAGATATCAAGGCGGATGACTCCCCACTCACTCAGGCCGATCTGGCGGCCCATAGAATCATCGCGGCCGAGCTCGCCAGGCTCACGCCAGAGATACCATTGCTTTCGGAGGAGTCAAAATCTCCGTCGTATGCCGAGCGTAAGAGTTGGTCTCGGTACTGGTTGGTGGATCCTTTGGACGGCACCAAGGAGTTCGTGAATAAAAATGGTGAGTTTACGGTCAACATTGCGCTGATCGATGATCATCGCTCGGTCTTCGGGGTGGTGGGTGTGCCGGTTCAAGGGTTGGTTTACACCGGCGACTTGGAACGCGGCGAAGCATATTGTTACCGCAACGGTGCCCGGGAAAGGCTCCATGGTCGCTTGATGGGGGATGATCAGCCGCTTGTTGTAGTCGCCAGCCGTAGCCACGGTGGTGAACGGCTGGAGGCTTATATCGACGCGCTTGGTAAAATGTATTCGGAAGTGTCCCGTACTCCGGTTGGCAGTTCGCTGAAACTGTGTAAGTTGGCTGCGGGGCAAGCGGATCTGTATCCGCGTCTCGGGCCAACGAACGAGTGGGATATCGCCGCCGCCCATGCGGTTCTCGCGGCCGCCGGAGGGGAGGTATGGGCCGTCGATGGTTCTGCGCTCACCTACAACAGCAAAAAATCGTTCCTCAATCCCGAGTTCTTCGCGGTTGCCGATGGCAGTTATCCGTGGCGCGAACGGTTGCCTCCCGTTGCATAGCCGCTCCTGGCTCTGACATACTCGCCGGTCTTTTTTCCTTCGACTTCAGGGAGCAGTAATGGCAGTACAGAAACTTGCCCGAGCATTACCTAAACCAACGCCGGAAACGGAACACTTCTGGGAAGGCACAAGGGTGCATGAGTTGCGTTTGCAACGCTGTGACGAGTGCGATCATGTGTATTTTCCGCCGCGGCCGTTCTGTCCGAAGTGCAGCTCGCGCAAGGTAAAAGTATTCCGCGCCAGCGGGCGGGGTACGCTTGCGAGCTACGTGATCAATGAACGACCACACCCATCATTCGAAGGACCGTATTGCATTGCGCTGGTCGACCTCGAAGAGGGTCCGCGGATGATGTCGAACATTGTCGGTTGCTCACAAACCCCTGAAGCACTGGTGCTCGATATGCCACTCCAGGTGATGTTCGAAGTTCAAAACGATGAGATTACCTTGCCGATGTTCGAACCGGCGGGGGTCAATGATGAGTAAACGGGGTGTTGTTATTGTTGGTGCGGCGGAAACTACCGAACTTGGAAAAATTCCCCAGATGAGCCAACTGCAGCTGCATGCCGACGCTGCACTGAATACTCTGAATGACGCCGGATTGAAGATTTCGGATATCGACGGTGTGGCTACGGCAGGAGAATCGCCGACCGGGGTTGCGCACTATCTCGGCATCACGCCGAACTGGGTGGATGGCACTTCCGTGGGTGGCTGCTCGTTCATGATCCACGTACGCCATGCGGTCGCTGCAATTGCAAGTGGACTCTGCAAAACGGTACTCATTACCCACGGTGAGAGCGGTCGCTCCCAAGTGGGTCGGGGAGGTTTCCGTAATGCCGCGGCCTCGCTTTCGGGGCAGTTCGAAGCCCCCTTTGGACCGATGGGCCCGCCGACGCTCTTCACGTTACCAGTGCTGCGCTTTATGAAGGACTACGGCCTAACACACGAGCAACTCGCCATGGTTGCAGTGGTTCAGCGGCAATGGGCAAATTTGAACCCACGGGCGAGCTTCCGCGATCCCATTACGGTT
>SMWK01000243.1 GCA_004356895.1 Gammaproteobacteria bacterium | reverse complement strand
TGCAGTACTGGGAGGCGTTGCAGCAGAATCACGAGACGTTAGATAGCACCAGACCTAGCCCGAACGTTGCACGGTAGTGGGTTTGGAGACGAAAACGGCCGGTTAAGGCTCTGTTGCCTCACCAGTGCTGGCAGCAGCGTTAGCGAGAACAACCCAACATCCAGCGAAACCAAGCAGCTGATCGACGCGTCGCGGAGACCCAAAGGAGATCCCTGATGACAACTAGCATACTTGCCTTGACGTCGTTCTGGTCACGCAGCTGGCAACGGATCAAAGACATTGCCGAGGCGATGGATTATGACCACACGCAGTACACGGTCGACCGAATGGCATGGCTTCAAGCAGAACTCGTCGACGTCAAAGCGCGAGTCGCACAGGAGCCTCCCATACTGGAGCACGTCGTTTTCTGAGGAGTCCTGCTCGGTTTCTATTGGTACTTCCTGACACCGCTACCGCAGTATCCCTATCGTAACCTACCAACCATGAGTGATGATGTTCATTTATAATCGCAAACGCCGACACGGTTATCTTGGTAATATAAGTCCGGTTGCTTTTGAGGAGCTTAACCAAAATCAATTTCAAGTGGTCCATTAAACCTGGGTCGAACCATACCGATCCAAAGCAGACATTGATTTACAATCATCTTAAAAGGTCGCTTGTAACCTAAAGCGGCCCTCTCTATTATCCTCTGAAGAATAAAAATTGAGACCTACAAAAAGGTGCTTTTAATCGGCCTATACTCAATCAATCGTCCGCTGTGTTTTTTTGACCTCTTCTTGTGGCCTTGCAACTGGAGCAACTGAGTAATGCCGAACGAGACGTTGCATACACGACGAAATTTTTTCGAACTCTCATTGCTCGCCTTGATATCGGCGTGCACCGATGGTGCCCGTCAATTCGATGGGCGTGCGTCACTGACGCCGAGTTGGCTCACCGATTTTGAGGCGTTTGCACAGGATCTCGTCACAACTAGCCGCATACCAGGGGTGACCCTTTCGATCGCGCAACATGGCAAGGTCCTCTACGAAAAGGCTTTTGGTTATCGCGATGTAGAGCAGCGTATCGCCGCGACACTTGAAACGGTGTTTGGGCTGGGCTCGGTCTCCAAGAACTTCACCGCGTTAGCGATCATGCAGTTGCAAGATGCAGGCAAACTGTCCGTTGCCGATCCGGTCGTCGAATGGTTGCCCGAGCTTGGAGGATCGCGATTCACGGATTGGCAAGGAATGACGCTTCATCATCTTCTGAGCCATTCTAGTGGGCTGCCACCGGACTTCGCTTTCTTGAATATGTACACGTCATACTTGAGAAAGGAACCGGATCGCGAGCGTCTGGGTTGGGAAATGGACCCATTTTCAATGCGGGCTATCGACACCTACGAAGAATTGCTGGAGTTCTTGTCCGATTCCGATTTGGAATTGCTTGCTCCGCCCGGAAGAGTGTTCAGTTACTCGAACGAAGGCTATGCACTTCTTGAGGGAATCATCGAACGGGCAAGTGGCCAAGAATTTCTGCCATATCTTCAAGCAGAAATTTTGGAACCGTTAGATATGGCGCACACGACGAGTACTCTAGAGGCCCTCGCGCGCTTTTCCAATTTGACGGAGATCTACGCGCGGACCCGCGTGAATGGTGAGATGTCGGTCTTTCATTCGCCAGTATGGCCGGAATATGGTCGGATGTACGGTTACGGAGGGTTGGCGTCGAATGTCAGGGATCTAACAAAGTACCTGCAGGTGTTTGCGAACGAAGGTCAGGCGAATGGACAGAGGATCCTATCATCCGACGCAGTGACAGAGATGACCAAGCCCCACATTAAAATGCATTCAGGAGGGCGGTTTTACGGTTATGGTTTCTTTGTCAGGCCGAACTATCACGGCCACGAGCTCTCGTCGCATGGCGGTGGCGGCAAAGGCACCTCCGCACAGATCGCTGTCATTCCACAAGCAGGGATCACTGTGGTCGCGCTCGCTAATTTGGAGAGTGTGCCAACATGGCCGATGTCGCGGGGGGCGGTGAACGCGGTAATTGGGTTGCCGCTCGACACGGGATCCGAACCGCTGGTCGCTATCGACGTTGAACCGGAAACATTGAGACGCTTTGAAGGTACCTACGAGAACCCTTTGTACTACGTCCGTTTCTATTTTCGAGAAGGGATTCCATATCTTCAAGGTAGCAACCGTCGAGAGATTCCTGCCACATCTTACGCGGTGGATGGAGTCATGTTCCCTAGTGGTAGACCAGTACGGTTTTTGACGGACGATCAGGGTACAGCCTGGGCGATAGGCTACAGAAGTCGAATCCTACTTCGAGTAGATTAAGGCCTGTAGCCGCTCCACGGGTTCTTCACCCGGCACAGCCGCCTTAAATTTCTCGAGAAGCACCTGCACTTGTTCTGTGAGCGGTATATCGGTGATGGCTACTTCAATCTCTGACCACTCGATATCGATACGGTGAGTCCTCAATCCGGCACTCATCAAGAGCACATACCTCCTCATCGAGTTGTCTTCCCTCCCGTTCAATGTGATCCACATACATCACACACTCGGATGGTTTTCTCAAACAACCTTCCAGGATGCTTTTTCCAGGAGTGGTCAGAAGACGCTCACCCTGCGCTCGCAGTCCCTGATTCGCACAGACACCCGCCCCAAGCCTTTCACGGTCAACCGGGACGGGTTTTCGTTAAACGCCGCCGTCTCCTGCCAACCCCATCAGCGGGAACGTCTGGAACGGCTATGCCGATACATTACCCGACCACCGCTCGGCCTTGCTTTTAGCCTCGTTGACAGATAACGCTCTGCACAGTTGTAAGACCGGATCTCTCCCGTGCTCATCCAGGGCTTGTTATAGTCGACGATCCGGTTTGCTCAAAACTCAAAAAGGGGAGCACCAGCACAATGACCAATGTAAAAATGACAAAATTCCATCACGTCAGCCTTGCCGTGAACGACGCCGAAAAAGTGATGGAAACCTGTACCAGTGTGCTTGGCGTCGGCCCATGGTCATCCATCGATCTCAGCGGCACGGACCCCAAAGGCTGTCCCTGGAAGGCCAAAGAGTATCAGGCGAGCGTGGGCGACGTGGTCATCGAGATCATCCAGCCGGTCGAGGGCAGAATCGTACAGTTACGATTTCTCGACGAAGGAGGCTCCGCCTGCACAATGTGGCTTTATCCGTCGTGGAAGAAACCCTCGCGGTACTCGAAGAAAAAGGCGCTCAGTTGATCGTCCACAATCCGGGTAGCTTTGTCTATGTGAGAACGGGCGTGCCGGAAGGCGTTGTTGTGGAAATCTCGAAACACTGAGATAGTTTGAACCTGCAGTAACCCTCTTTGTAACGAACTTCGTGAACATGAATGAACATTAACGCCGCCACTCTGGGCGAGGCGCTGATCGCTCTGTGTGAGAGCCCCTCCCGCGATCGCTCGATAACCCACATCAACGCGGCCGACGACGAGCTACAGATTACATACGCCGAGCTGTACAAGCGAGCTCTGCACGTGCTTTTCCATCTGCAGGTAGCAGGCATGGAACCCGGTAACCAGCTCCTGATCTGCACGCCGAGTAATGAGCAATTCCTCGACGCGTTCTGGGCTTGTCAGCTGGGGGGCATCACTGCCGTACCGGTGGCAGTCGGCCATAGTCATGAACACCGGCGAAGGTTTTTCAACGTCTTCAAGCGGCTGGAAAATGGCTACGTTTTCTCCAACCGCGCAACGCTAGAACCGATGCAGGTGTTTGCAGAAAGCCAGGGCCTCGAAGACGAGTTCGCCGTGTTACACAAACGATCCATTGCAGCGAACGAGCTGACCGTCGACATGCAGCGGGGAACGCTTACTCAAACAGATGCCGACAGCTATGCCTTGTATCAGTTCTCGTCCGGATCAACCGGCACGCCAAAAGGTGTGATGCTGACCCACAAGAACATCATTTCCAACATCCGAGGTATCGTTACGGCGGCACTGTTCTGCGACGCAGATTCGTTTTTGAGCTGGATGCCCCTCTACCACGATATGGGACTCATAGGCTTTCATCTCGTGCCATTGCTGGTAGGTATCGATCAGCACATCCTGCGGACGGCGCTGTTTGTCCGCCGACCGCTTTTGTGGCTGAATAAGGCGAGCGAAAAGGCAGCAACCATCCTTTCCTCCCCCAACTTCGGGCTCCATCTGCTTCTGCGGTCCGCAACGGCCAAGGGCGCCGAAGAGAGGCTCGCCGATCTGAATCTCAGCCACGTGCGTTTGCTGTTCAACGGTGCCGAAACCATATCGGCGCCTCTGTGTGAGGAGTTCAGCACCACCCTGGAGCCTTACGGACTGAAACGAAACGCGATTTTTCCCGTGTACGGCCTGGCCGAAGCGAGTCTGGCTGTCAGTTTTCCCGAGGTAGGCGCTCCGGTACAGACGCTGGACGTGGCTCGACAATCGCTCAATGTTGGTGAAAGGGTTCAACCATCTAAGTCGACTTCGGATCAGATAAGGCTGGTTGCCTTAGGCTCGACCGTACCTGGTTGCGAACTCAGGATTATCGACGAAGATAACCGTCCGCTCGATGCCGATCATGTCGGTCACATCCAGATCCGCGGCGAAAACGTATCGCGAGGCTACTACGGCGAAACCGCACACGCCGAGCAAAGTGGAGACGAGTGGTTTGATACCGGAGATCTCGGTGTACTGAGCGATCAGCTATACGTTGTAGGCCGTTCCAAGGAGACGATGATTCTCAATGGCGTCACCTACCACCCACACGATCTGGAAGCGGTGTGTGAAGAGGTGGAAGGTGTCGGGAGCCAACGGGCGGCATGCACCAGTGTGTATGTTCCGGAATCGGGCTCCGAGTCGGTGCTGGTTTTCATTGTCTTTCGCGGAGCGATAGAAAATTTTGTGCCCACCGTGGTAAAGCTTAGACGCGCGTTGCATGAGCGTGCGTTCATCGACCCCCTGAAGGTTATCCCCATCCGCACCCTGCCAAAAACCACAAGCGGCAAACTCCAGCGTTTTGTCTTACGCGAGGCCTACAGCAACGGCGAGTTCGACGCGGTGCTGGCAGACCTGGATACAGCCATGACAGAGGCCACCGGCTTTACCAAGACCGAAGCCCGTACGGATGTCGAACGCACCCTGCTCGATATCTGCCGCTCCATCATCACCACCGAAGAGGTTTATCTGGAAGACGATCTTCTGGACATGGGAACCAGCTCCCTGGCTCTGGTAGAAATCTGCGAGGCGGTGGACGAGTGTTACCCCGGCATCATAGAGTTGGCCGAATTTCTCGAGCACACCTCGGTAGCCTCTCTCGCCAGTCACCTGGAAGAGAAGCTGCAGCACGTCTGAATATTCGTCTAGCGATTTTGCCTGAAGGATTCTTGGCAGAGTTAGCTGTACAGGGGTTTCTTCTCCCGCCAGCGATTATGTGTCCAGAGCCACGAAGACGGATTTTCGACGATCGCAGTTTCGAGCATGTCAGCATAGGCATCGATCAGGGGTCCAACGTTGCTCCCATAAGGCGGCTCACCCAACGGAAAAAACGTGAGCTCGTACCTGCCTCGCGCAACACGTTCGCAGCGTGCGAACAAAACCGGATATTTCGTAAACTGAGCGAGCCTGGCCCATCCGGTATGAAACGCCGTATCCTGATTGAGGAACCGCGTCCAGTGGCGTTGCTCTTTTCTGCCCGGGCGTTGATCCGCAACCAAGCCAACCGCGCGAATCTCCTTGAGATTCGCCATCACGGTTTTGAGTGCAACGCGGTCCGGAATGAGTCTCGCTCCGAACCGGGTTCGGATTGTGTAAACGAAATCCTCAAATGCAGCCGAGTGGAGCGGGCGGTAGATGGCATCTAAAGGGAATGGGAATCGCAGACTGCAAGCCAGGAACAGCCACTCCCAGTTGGCCTGGTGCGATCCAACGATGATGATGGGCTGCGCCTGCGCGTTGTATTCATCCAGAAGCTCCCCGTTTGTGAGCGTGATCCGCTCACGGAACTCCGTTTCGTCCATGCGGCTGGCCTTGACGGTTTCCAGCAATAAGTCGAGGAGGTTTCGATAAAAAGCCCTGGCGATGGACTTTCGTTCGGATTCGGTTTTTTCTGGAAACGCACACCGGAGATTTTCTGCAACCCGCCGGGCGCGATACCGCACGACGTTCTGCAGCAGGAAGGCAAAAACGCTCGAGAGCACATATAGCCCTCGCAACGGGATTCTTGCCAACAATGAAAGTGCAATCATCACGTGACGCTGCGCAGGACGCCTCTCAGCGATTCGTGCCCGGCGTCCAGCACGATCAGCCTGCGCTTGTCACTAACTAACTACCTTTCTTCATTGGCGTCATCGTCCCAACGGAGCACACCCCAGGTTTCAGTACATCGAACATTGCCTGAAACGACAGCCGGACATGCACCGAGGCACAAGCCGCCAGCAGAGGCAAATACCAACTGCCAGTTCTTCTTCATTAGGTGATCCTGACGACACATTTCTTCCCATAGTACGGTGGCGGTTTCCCGGAGGGAAGTTCCTCGACCCGACGGCTGCTTAGTTACCTTATGCGCCAAGTGGCATGACATCGCAAGCAGATTGCTGCATCGACTGCGCGGATGTGCAGTTCTCAGTTCATCAGCGCTAGATGCTAATCGCATTTGAGCCCCGCAAGTCGGGGTCCGTAACGACGTGCGCAGCAGTTATCAGCAGGTCGCTGCAGAGCGGAAGCATGACACCGAGATGCAGGTCCCGAGCGTACCATGTTAAATTCGCGATGTCAGACGTGAGCTTGATGTTATCTACGTCGATGAAGGTGTGAGTGGATCCACAACGGATCGGCCGGAGCTCAACCGGTTGCTGGGCGATGTAGAGGACGGTGAGCATGTGGTTGTTTGGAAACTCGACCGATTGGGTAGATCGCTACAACACCTCCTGACGCTCGTCTCAGGCTTTCGTAGCCGTAACATCGATTTCACATCCCTGACTGAGCAGCTGGACACCTCTACACGAGTCGGCAGGGTACTGTTCTCGATCATGGGCGCTCTGAGCGAGCTCGAGCGTGACCTAATCGTGGAGCGAACTGTTGCAGGTATCCAGGCAGCCAAAG
>SMWK01000242.1 GCA_004356895.1 Gammaproteobacteria bacterium | reverse complement strand
TTACCTGAAGTTTCCACAACGGAAGACTCTCTCGAAATCCTGACAATTAATCGATGGATTTACCTGGTACATGTCGGTTGTGCGTTTCGAGACCTGTTGAGAGTCATGTCGCACTGCCAGGACCAGGGCATGATCGGCAGGGTCGACATAAACTGTACTCCCTCCGAATATCCGAATGGTATGGAGTGGGCCGCTATCGTGCTGCCGGGAGGTTTTGAATGTATGGATATTAGGCCCAGTATATTGACCGGGCGCGAACTCGTCGTATTGCTTACGGACAATTATTGTCGCTCAGACGTCTGTCTGAAATGAACGCTGTACGCGATATCAGTCGCAAGCAAGCACGTGGGCGGTTAATGGCCGCTTCAACCTGGGCACAATCCCAGCCAGACGTTGGATGGCTCGAAACCGATAAGCTGGTTCACTAGGTAGGATGGGATGTTGATATGACTGAGAAGCCGCACTAAGCCGAAGTAACCAGGCTGAATCTGAAGGTCAGCTTTCCCGTTAGCCGACATTAAAATTATCTAGATTAACTTCTGCTTCCGGCACGAGGAGTCGAACCCCGGACCTACTGATTACAAGTTTGTGACACAATCCTTATAAATCAATAACTTAACACCCTATAAATTCATGAAATACCCTCAAAACACCCCAGTTCTGTCAGTGCTCTGGAGGTATTTATTCATAATCTAATGAACCGAATCTAATTGACAAAAGTGCATTTAAGTTGCTAGTGCAAAAGATGGGTTAATAACGAAGAATATTTGATTTGGTGTTTTGAAGCCAAGGGATATTCTGGCTCTGTTAAAACTGGAGCCCATGGATTGGACAGCAGTTGGTCGAAATTAAGGGGTTATATTCTGTATTATTATCATCATCGAAAAGAGAATGCAGGAAATGAGTAAGAAACGCAGTAAAGACCGAGTGCTGGAAAACGCCGCAGAGTTGATCAAAGAAGGATTTCGGTGTTATGAGCGAGGCAATAAGCTGGGAGCCGAGAAAAAACTCCGTGCCGCGTGTGCAATCAGACCGCCGGTGCCACAGGCGCACTATAACCTCGGGGTTTTTTATAACCTGGAGGAGCGTTGGGATGAAGCCGAGAAGGCACTGCTAAAAGCCCTCGAGCATCAACCCGACTATTCGCGGGCATTATTTACGCTCGCCAGCGTATACATGGAAGGGGGGCGGTTGGATCGGGCGCAAACAAAGTTCCTGGCAACCGAACGCCTGACGCCAGACGACCTCGATATCCAGCTCAACCTCGGTATTATTGCCATCCGCACCGGGCGCAGCGAGGAGGCATTCGACCGTTTGGACCGATGCATCGCGGCTGAACACAGTTCCGACACTGCACGCTTCCACCGTGCCACCGCCCTACAGGACCTGGGACGCTTGGACGAGGCGTTGTTGCTTTACCGCGCGCTGATTGCGGAAAACTCGAAATGGCGGCAACCGATCCTGAATGCGATTGTGACGCGGCCGAAGGGTCAGTTTCCCCTAAGCCAGTCAAAGCTCGCTGAAATGCTCGGGCTTTAGCGTCGCGCGCGGTAATGGTGCCGGTAGCCACCGGCCTCGTTGGCAATGGCGTCGTGTGTTTCCCGCTGAGCCTGCGCATGTTCGTCGTGCAGGGTTTCGAACACCAACTCGATAGCTCTGCGCGGCAGAACAAAGCACTGGGCTACCGGAGTACCGCGGGGCAGCGTGCCGGTAAACTTTTGGTCTGTCCATCGAGCAGGAAAATGGACAAAGCCATGGCTATAGCGATCACAATCCACTATACCCGCTACCGTTCGAAACGGCAGGTCCGGTCGATTCAGTGGATGAGTGATCAGCAATGAGTGCTCGGGCGGCGTCTCGATGGTCCAGAAGTTGTTAAATTTCACCACCAGAGAATCGCTATCGGCGAGTGGTGTGCCGGTGACTTGCTCGCCCAGGTGAAATGAAATCGGCGCCCGGGTGATTCGGCTCTGTGAGAGCGGGGGCAGATCCCAGCTCCAGGAGAAGTTCGAATCGGACACCGACACGTCCGCAGCAAGCGGCACCATAAATCCACGGGACAGCGCGTCAATAAATGGTACGCAGTGTTTTGCTGTACGCACCTGCGCACCCAGGATGTCACTGTGTACCGCCGCAGGCATAGACCTGAGCCATTCCGGCAATGCGTCTGAGGCCGGAAAAGGTTTCGGCAATAGTGTCTCCCATTCCGGGAAGCAACGGAAGACTACCTTCACCCGCGGCCCTTTGCCCATCAGTCTACTTTTCCCACTGTTTCCGCAATGTGTAAATCACCGAGAACATGAGCGTGACTGCCACGAAAATTACCCCCAACGCGTTGATCACAGGGGTGTGTGCCTTACGCGCCTGGGCAGCAATTTCTGTAGTTAGTGTGCATGAACCACCGATAGAGAACACGGTGGTGTTGTAATTCTCGAAGGACATCAGGAAAGCCAGCGCCGCGCTGCTGACAATGGCGGGCAACAGGAAGGGTAAGGTTATGCGACGGAACAGAAAGAATGGTGAAGCGCCGAGGTCAAGCGCCGCCTCCTCCTGGAAACGGTCCTGTCGTTGCAGCCGGGCCATGATGATCAGCATCGGGAACGAAGCGATAAAGGCGGTTTGCGCCAATATCGTGGTGAAGAGATCGGCGGCGACGCCAAAGTTACGCCAGAACACGATGGTGGCGATACCAAGTACGATCCCCGGCGTTAGCATCGGGGAGATCAAGAATGCGTAGAGCACATTCGTCGCCCGCCCTTCGAGTCTGGTGAGCAGGATGGCAGCCGACAACCCGAGCAACACCGACGCCGGCACCACAAATACGGCGATACGGAAAGAGTTTTGCAGGCAGCCGATCAGGCGATCCTCCTCAGCAAGACGCGGAAACCAGGCCAACGTCAATTCCTGCCAATCGGTTACCGAAGGTGGCGACGCACTGTTAAAGGCCGCCATGACCATGAGCATTAGCGGGAGAAACATAAACATCACGAACATCCCAATGAAGACGTTCAGCATCACATCGCTGCGGCTCATAGTCTCGGTCTTCATCGCGCCAGCTGTCTCAGTTTCACGCCGAAAATCGCCATAATGGCTAATATGAACAGAATGCAGATGAGCAGAAGTGTAAACGAGTAAGCGGATCCCAGATTCCAGTTCGACGATTCGAAAAACTTGTCATAGATGAGCTGTGTGAACCACTTGGGTTGAAGTCCGCGAGTAATAATATGCGGCACCGAGAACGACCCTGCCGCCAGCATGAAGGTCATGATGCAGCCAACGGCAATTCCGGGTTTTGTGTGGGGAATGATAATGCGCCAGTGTATTCGCCACGTCTTGGCCCCAAGGTCTCGGGCTGCCTCGACTTGATTCGGGTCTAACGTCGCCATGGTATTGTAAATAGGAAATACCATGAACAGGATGTAGGTGTAGACCAGCACCACCAGCACCGTTCCCGGGAATCGATACCAGACGATGACTTCATCGCTTGCAAGCGCGGCAAAACCGACAATGGCGAGCAAAGTATTCAACAGTCCATGCAAGTCAAACACGGTCAACCAGGCATAGATGCGCATCAACTCGTTGACCGCATAGGGAACAAAAAGCGCCGTGAACAGAATCGCGGTTTTCACAGGTCCGGACCGTAGCGCCAGGGCATACGCCACCGGGTAGCATGCAGCCAGTGCGATCAGCGTGACGGTCAGTGCGAAGACGACCGTCTTGGTCAGGGTCCACGCGTGCAGTCCCGTCATTGCGGTGTAGTTCTTTACCGAGTAGGGATACTGCTGAGCCTTGATCTCCTTGAGGTTCTGCTCCTCGACCAGCAACGATTGAATTAGATCCTCAGTTTCGAGTATTTGTTGTTCTAAGCGGAGTTTGCCCTCCACTCCCAATTGTGCACAACTCGAATCGTCGGTCATCATGGGATTGATCATGCCCATGGTGTTGCAGGCCGGGCCGTGTTCCAGATCGTACTCCATGGTCCCCTTGTGGCGATACAAAACGTCCAGATCATTGACGGTTTGCGTTAGACGATCGCCGCGATCCTCGAAGCGAAGACTGAGTTCGGCCATGAAGAACTGGGGTGCGACGATAAGGATAGCAAGCCACAAGCCCACGCAGGCTGAAAAGAATGTGGTCAGCGGCCAGCCGTAGATTTCAATCAGATGCTTCATCGTCTTGACCACCCGTATCGGCAAGTTCTCCACTGGCCATCACGATCGCATCATCTACCGCAAATTCGATATGCAGCGAACGATCATGGTCGATTCCGGCGTCTGCGGCCTTGGTCAAATGAGCCACGAGTGACCGTTTTCCCGCAGACAGTACCCAGTTCACAAATGCGCCCTCCATGTCGCGCCGGACGGGTTTCACCGCCACGCTATTATCCGACTGGGGCTGCTCGCTGATTTTCAGCACCTCAGGACGCACGAACAGCATGGCGTCGACACCGACCGCTAGCTCCGGAGCCTTTCGGCCACGCAAGCTGCCAAGTTCGGATTCGAGCGTTGCGATGCCATTTTCTATCGCTGTGACCCGCCCCCTCAGGATATTGTTTTCGCCCACGAAACTCGCCACGAACGGTGTACTCGGGTGGTCATAAATACGATCGCTGGTATCGATTTGTTCTATGCGGCCGTGATTCATGACTGCCACGCGGTCCGACATTGTGAGCGCTTCGCCCTGGTCGTGGGTAATGTAGATGAAGGTAACACCGGTCATGCGCTGAATTTGTCTGAGCTCGGCACGCATGTGCTGCCGGAGTTTAAGATCGAGAGCAGACAAGGGCTCATCGAGTAGAAGCACCGCAGGTTCTACCGCTAAAGCCCGGGCAACCGCCACGCGTTGCCGTTGGCCGCCGGATAGCTCATCTATTTTTTTCATCTCCTCGCCGCTCAACGCAACCAGTTCAATAAGCTCCATGGCACGTTTACGCCGCTCGGTTTTGCCTACACCCCGTGCCTCGAGTCCAAAGGCAATGTTTTCCCAGACCGACATGTATGGGAAAAGTGCCAGGTTCTGGAAGATCAACGCGGTCGGCCGCTGATTCGCCGGTACCCCGGTCATGATGTCTTCACCGATACGAATGCTCCCGCTCGCGGGGTTGAGGAACCCCGAGATCATGCGCAAGATGGTCGTTTTGCCGCAGCCCGAGGGCCCGAGAATCGAGAAGAATTCCCCGGCGTTTACCACGAGGTCGGTAGGATTTACGGCAGTGAAGTCGCCGAATTTTGCGGATACCTTGTCGAGGACTACTTCTTTGCCACGCACGGTTAAAGCCCTATTGTGGTTATTGACGTCGCCAGCGCAGTGGCTCGTCTCGTTAAAACACGGGGCCGCCTAAAGCGAGCGGCCCCGACACGGTCGTAAAAAATCCATCGTCAAGCGTTGCTGATCTTCTCCACGAACTCCGAGCGCATGGGAGCGAACCACGGCGTATCGGCTTGCCACCACCACATGTTGTTCAACACTTCTTTAGTATAGACTTCAGCGAATTGCCGTTTGAAGGTATCAGAAGTATAGTCCGATGCACCGGCTACCGCAGAGTTGTATCCCGTCTTGTTGGAGAATGTGCCGCCCACTTCCGGGGTCAAGATGTAGTTGATGAAGGTGTAGGCCTCGTCGAGATTCTCGGCGCCCGCCAGGATGCCAACCGAGTCGAGCCAGGTGATGATGCCTTCTTTGGGGGCCCGGTACTTGTAGGCGGAGTCTTCCTGGGCCAGCAACAGGCCGGTGGTATCCCATGTCTGCCCGATCACGGCTCCGGCATCCTTGAAGGCAGATGTGGCCTCGGTGGCATTGTTCCAGAAGGCACCAAACCAGTCCTTGCGCTCGATGATCCATTCCGTGATCCCGGACCACGCACGCCGTGCGGCCTCTTCGGATTTGTAGACGTCGAGCATACGATTGGATTTCACCACGCCGATGGAGTCCAGGTATCATCCCGTGCCCATAATGACGGATTTCTGCCGGAAGGCGACCTTGCCCTTGACCTCGGGCCGCCACAGATCACCGAAAGAGACCTCGCTGTCTTTCAAGTTCACGGCTTTGGAATTGAAGGTGATGCCTTCGGTCCCCCAATCGAACGGGATTAAATAGCGCTTGCCCCGATACACGGCACCCAGCTGAATCGAATCACGCAAGAACGAGGGGATGACGGCCTTGAGATTGGCCCGCGTCTCGTCGATGGGCGCCAACCAGATGCCCCCCGGAGCATTGGGGTCTTCGTAATTCGCCCGGTTGGTCACGGACGGGAAGATTACATCCCAACCTTTACCCCCGGAGGCCTTGGTTTTCTGCTCGGCTTCGTCGTTGGATCCGAAAGTGGTGAGATTCACCTTGATGTTGGTTTCCTTCTCGAAGCCATCGATCATGTCCTGGTTGACGTAGTCCACCCAGGCGAGGACTTTCACCTCCCGCGACGCCGCGAGTACCCGTGAATTGATGATCCAGGGTCCAGTAGCCGCGGCTACGGCGACTACGGCGGATTTCTTGATAAACGAGCGGCGCGACGAGCCGAGTAAGGTACTCGAATCTTTAGTTTTGTCATTCATATGGTCTCTCCTCGATTACTTTTGTTGTAGTGTGGGCGACTTCTCCCGGCAACTCTAGACTAGCCGTTTGGAGTGGAAAAACCGCAGTGCGCAACTATACCACCTCCGATGGCGCGTGACACCGATATAAAGGTTCCAATCATGGAAGAGCCAGCAATCGGTAGTGATGAAACTTACGTTGAATCTCACTTTGTTCTTTTGTCATTGATTACATTCTCTGACTTAATAAGGAACATTACATAGGTTGTCTCGCAAGCTTGTAAATATCTACATCGGACCTATAAGTCGAACAATTTGATGTCTGCTTTTGGCAGATACTGTTGAAAAACTCCAAATTTTTCTACACGGCAAAATTATTTAGACGGTAACGATTTCTAATTTTAATACACGGGGAGAGACCTATAATTAACGATCTCTTCCGACAGAGCTACTGGTGAGCTTACATACTAATTGCTATGAGAATTTCAGAATGCATTGGTTTTCTGCGGAAAATCAGCCTTCTGTTTCTTTCGAGTTTTTCAACCGTATCAGCAGTGTGCGAATACATCAAATAATCGAGTTTGAGGATATATTCAACCGAACACTCTAGTCCACTTCCAGTCCACTTCGAGATCGAAAAATGGTGCCGGCACGAGGAGTCGAACCCCGGACCTACTGATTACAAGATAGTTGCTCTAGCAAACATTGTGGCGGAGTGAATTACCTCGACAAAAACGATTTAAATTTGACCCGTGGGAGTCCGCTTTGGGCACTAAGCGGAAGTTGCTAGGCAGAATTTGAACGGCAGCTTTCCCGTTAGCAGACGTTTAAAATTTCAAGACTAACTTCGGCTTCCAGCACATGGCGGACATCCAGTTTCGATATTCCAGGGGCAGAGAACGGCCAACGGCGGACTTTCGGCCAACCCCACCGAGATACCGGTTATGCGGCACAAAGCGGACGAAGTAGCTTGGTCAGCCGGAGCCGGGCAGTCAACGCTAGTAAGGGATGCCGGCGCCTTGACCGGTCCAGGTGCGACCGCCGTCGATAGTAGCCAGAACGGTGCCGTCGTCACCAACCGCCCAGCCGCGCTCGGTGTCGACGAAGTCCACGCCCAAAAGGGCGGCCGGTGTGCTGGTGCCGAAGGCAGCCCAACTCCTACCACCGTCAGCGGTGGTGAAAACGGTCCCGTTTACACCGACCGCCCAGCCGCGCTCAGCGTTGACGAAGTCCACACTCCAAAGGGCGGCCCTGGTGCCGGTGCTTTGGCCAGTCCAGGTACGACCACCATCT
>SMWK01000241.1 GCA_004356895.1 Gammaproteobacteria bacterium | reverse complement strand
TTGCCGTAAACCGTTGCCGATCAAGGGAGTAATGCATCAACCGACCATCTCCTCCCCAGACCGCCGTGTTTTTTTTAAATTCTCAAAATATCCGAGTGTCTAACGGACAAGCCCCAGATCCTTAAAAATTCCCTTAAGCAAATCGATGGAAACGAAAATACCATCGGATCTGGTGCGTTCATCGTCGAAATACATCCACCCGATTAAAAGCGCTGCGTTACCGCCATAAAACTCGAAACGGGCAGCAGGACCGTAACCTTTGGGACCCCAATTTACCTGCCCGACCAACCCCATGCTTTGCAAATTGAACGGTCCTTCATCCACTCGATACAGCAAACCCAGTTGTGCGCTCCCCGCTAAACCACCGCTTCCGTTTTCATCGCTGTCAAAAGCATAGCCAGCCTTTGCCTGGCTGTGGGCATACCATCTTGGCGGAATGAATACGGTATCGCCTAAATCGTTGCTTCCTTTGCGGCTTGTTCTTAAAGAAATCTGATAGCGGTAGCCAACGTAAACAGACGGCTCCCACGTGTTCAGGAATGAAGTACTAACGAAGGTTAATTTGTGAACACTGCGCATTTCCTCATCGGGCGTTTGCGCCATTGCGTGCTTTGTGAGCAACGCGCCATTGAGCGTGAGCGTGATATAAGTTACCAACAGGCTGAAGTTTTTCATCAGGGGATCATCCGTGCCTTTGCTTGGGTGGAAACCGTAGCGTCTGTCAAGATCATTGCGTGCTGCATACAGGGGCGGCCGAAGACGGTGGTGTTGGGAGCAAGCGGAGCACCACCGTTCGTTAGCCGGGTGGTTCTATAGGGAACCAGCGTGTCGCCTTTTTCAGTTCGCACAGGATTCCATTGCATGGCGCCAGCGGCAGGTCTGCTAATTCCTGTGTTCGTCGTACGGTTGTTAGCGAAATAGAAACGAATATCCACACCGTCCATATTGTTGATGGGGTTTTGCAGATCCACCTGCACTTGCCGCGTTCTGACCAGCAGGTCGTCCTGAATATCATTCAGTCCCGGCCATCCCCCGGGTTGATTGAGTTGACGTGTCGCTGCTACGGGGGATCCGTCTGCTCGCAATACGGATTGCCAGGCAGGGAGCATCTGGTAGATGGCCGGCCAGGTTCGAACCGCTTGGCGCATCACGGGGGCGAGACGTGCCCCCGCGTCGTTGCCAAGTAGCATGGCCTCAGCGGAATTCAACGTACCGGCAATAGGTGCAGCCACCAGGGTGGCGGTTGCAACATGATCGGAAAATTCTGTTCGCGATGCGAACAGCTTGCTGGCGAGGATAATGAGTAACCCACCTTGAGAATGCCCAATCAGATTCCATTTGCCGTTGTTGGGTCGTCTGTCAACAATAAACTCCTTTAGCTGTTGGGCGGAGTGGCGAAGGTCTGCACGCCAGTCGTATAAAAATTGATTAAAACCCGTTTCCACCTGGTTGTAGGCAACCCTGAGAACATGTCCGGGACTCAGTGAGGTGCCTGGTCGGAGCGACGTCTTAACCGGGGCCAACTGACCGGGACGGTGCTCCATGCTGATCAGTTCCAGCAGTTGATCACCGCTCTGGCTCGATAGGCCATGAATTGCGCCACGCAAACGCATTAATATCGGCCACCCAATATCTTTTCCTGTGTTGTCTTTTAACGTGATACCGCCGGTGCCCGGTACCAGCAGATTGAAATTAGCCATTTCATACTCCTCGTTCGAACGGAATGATGAGATTAACTAAAGGTAGTAGTGAGGGAGTGGTATTCAGTGGAGCGAAACACGTCCCTGCGCCAGCCTTATGATAAAAATGAGCTCGGATGCGAACAATTCGTCGACTAAAAGGGCACCGACGAAGGTGATAACAGTAAGCACCAGAAAAATGAGTATATAGCCTCATGTCATCCATAATCCGCACAATCCTTGAGTACGCAGCGAGATGATCGAGCAGCTCAGCAAAAAGCTTTGCCCGCTCATCCCACCACCGCGAATGAAGGTTGTCTCTTCTCCGCATCAGGAAGAAGCTTGATTTTTGTGCTACCTGCATCCACAAAAATCTGGAGATCGAAACGGTATAATTCTCGAAAATTGTCTCCCTGGGCACTAATTGAAATGATGGGGTTGAACGAACCAGTTTCCTGTCGCATCGCCCGCGCAGGCCGCTCTACCAAATTCATTTGAGAGGCTAGTGAAAAGCGCTATCACCAACGTTTCGATTTCCATCGTCACTATCCTGGCGCTGCTGGTGCTTTTTGAGGCCTATCTGTGGCTAAGATACGAACGTGAATATGAGCGTCTCGAGGCACGTTACGAAGGACGCGAACTGTGTTCACGGCCCGCTCCTGACCCCGTTCTTATTTACGAGTTCATACCAGACAAATGTGGCTTTAATTCCAAAGGTTTTGCGGATGTTGAACACGCCTACATAAAACCAGTGGGAACCTATCGAATTCTTCTCGTTGGCGACTCGGTCGCCGAAGGGAATGGTGTAGCGCGTGACAAGCGTTTTAGCACAGTGCTCGCCAGTCGCCTGAATGCAACCCCGAATCTCCCCAACATCGAGATTGTTACCCTTGCGCGAGGGGGTTATTCCACAACACAGGAGCTGTTTCTCCTGCGGAAAATGGGTTTCGCCTACCACCCGGATCTGATCATCTGGAGCTATGTGCTGAACGACCCGGCGCATCCGATATTCCACGATGCCAACGGCGAGTTCGGTCAGTACTTTTATCGTCCACGCTGGCGCGGTTGGCACTATGTCGAGAAAAAGCTGTTTGAAGCCCGCGAGAATTCGAAACACGACGTGTGCGGAACCGAGTTTCACCGGGTGCTGCACTGCGCCTACCGCGATGAAGTTGCCGCTCACATCCGCCAGCTTGGTGAAATCTCAAGAGAGAACGCAATTCCGGTGATGTTCATCATCCACCCGGTATTCGAGGAAAATCGAAACTTTGCAAACTACAGCGCAACCTCAATTCACGAAGATCTCAAGCAAATGGCTCAGAGCGCTGGCATGCAGGTTGTCGATCTGGTCGGGGCCTTTCAGGGAGTCGCTACAGAAAAACTGATTCAGAAACATCAACCCTGGTTCGATCCCTGGCATCCTAATGAACTGGGACATCAACTGATCGCAGATTACCTGTTTGACGAACTGCAGAAACTTGAACTGGTCGTTTTAAAGTGATCGAAACGTTAAAGAAACGGCGTGAAGTTAGCTAACTCTGGCAGACTTTCATAATGTCGGGAAAACGGGCGTTAAGAAATATTGCTGTCACGTCGACGTCGCTTGCACTGGCGTTTGGGGTTTTGGTAATCGTCGAATTACTCGTACGTGTGACGACAGATGTTGGGAGGCTCGGAACGAGCGCGGATCTGTTCGTCAATCAGGCTTTCGGTGAGAGTATCGGTAATGCACCGAACGTAAAAACCATAACCTTCGGTGTGGAAGTTCACACCGATGAACGGGGATTCAGGACCGACCCGTTTAGCGTCGCGCCCATACATAAAAATGCCGACGTGTTGTTGATTCTTGGAGATTCTGTGGCGTTCGGAGTCGGGGTTGAATTCGAACAAACGGTGGCTGCCCGACTCGCTTCCGCGTTCCCTGAGTTTCACACATACAACACCGCAGTAATCGGCTACGGCGTTAACGACTATCACAATGTTACTCGTGTGGTTTTCCCCCGGTACGCCGATACCATCAACCAGGTTTTGGTCATATTCTGTCTCAACGACGTATCTGTGGTGAGTGCGGCAGAAATCAAAGCCAAGGTGGCTCACGCGATCGATAAGCCGGCGGTACTCACCGCGGGTGTCGATGTGCAATCCCTCAAAGATATCTCGGTCATTCGTTCGGCGAACAGCTATCTTCGAGCACATTCGAGCCTGTACGTTTGGCTACGCGGTTTCGTAACAGACCCACAAACTCGATACTGGCAAAGCGAGCTGGCGAACTATCAACGACTATCAGATGAAGCCCTGGCCGAAATCCTCGACCCGATAAGAAATATCGCCGAACTCTACGATACCGCAGAAGTCCCATTCAGCGTTTTCATCATGCCGTTTGCGGGTCAGATGGAACTCACCGAATCATCCCTGCCGCAACAAAAGCTCGTGTCCTTTTTTGCGAACGAGGGTATCGATTACATTGATTTGTTGCCGCGGTTTCGTGCAGGCAAACACCCGAAAAAATTCTTTCTCCCCTACGATCCCATGCACCTGTCGCCTGCAGGCCATGAAATCCTTTTTCAGGTAATACGAGAACGTATCAATCAGATTCGCTCCAGGCGTTAAGAGCGCCCGTACCCTTTTTTTGGTTTTGTATGCGAACCAAAACTCCACGTAATACCGTAGCCGGAAGAAGTGCCGGCCCGTCCACTAACGATTTTCGGCAGTACGGCGAATTCCATAACGAAGTTCAGTAGAGATGCGCGCACATCAAGATCCGCAACCTCTTCAAGAATTCGTTGGTTCGATGGTATGCGTAACGCCGCGAGTGAATCCTTCGGCAACATTTCGATTACTCGCGAGCGGATTTCACCTGCAAATGCATGGTCCAGAACTTTGGTCAGTGTTTCTCGTGAGTTCGACACTGTCAGCACTTGTTGGCCGGCACTGGTCTGCGCTGCAAGGCGAGCCTCGGCGGTTAAGGATTGTTTCGCTTTGGCGACTGCCGCGGGCAAAGCTGCAAACCTCGAGGCCTCGTCAGCGGAAAGTCGGCCCAGCAGATTCGCGAGGTATGATGGCTCATCAAGACATCTCAATGCTTCCTGACGCGCCATCCGATTGGGGTCGTGAAACAAAATTGAACGATCCAACGCGGGCCCGATATCGGGCGCACTCCAGAATAATTCGCCATCCTGTCTCAGTACCGCACCGATGCCGCGCACGGCTCGCATCAGGCCGGGTGGTTGGATCAAGTGGAATACCATACTTGCCATCACCACATCCACACCCCCCACGCCGAGAAGCTTTTGCAATGGCACAAATTTCTTAGCCACGGGATCGAACGAGTCGTGAAACTTTACGAAATCAAGATGACCCAGAAGCTCTTTCGAAAAGTCGAACCAACGAGACGGCAGATCGAGCAGGTTCAGCTCGAAGCGAATACCCTGCTGTCTCATACCAGCCAACATGCCACCTTCATCCAATATTTTGATTAGCTCACAGGCCGCCATACCCGTGCCCGTACCATAATCGACAACCCGTATTTCGGCGTCTTGATGTGTCTCCAGGATCTCTTTTCGTCGTCGCTGGATGGTTTGAACCGCCGACTGGACGAGTGTGGCCGTAGCCGGTGCTGCCCAACTGCACGGCTCATCCAGGTGTCCATCGTTGTAAAGCAGGCGATGGAGGGCCCAGCCATCCACGTTGTCCGAAAGTTCGGCCGGGTTCATGATCTCCACCGGTTTGAATTCCGCTTCCTCTTTAATCACCTAATCAGATTCCCCATTTTGATCGATAGTTAATTGAGATGACCGGTCCACCGCCCGGCTAACACAACCCCCACCCACAGCGTGAGCGAGACCGCGCCTGCCAACTTAGCGCCGCCCGGAGTGACCGCGCCGGTATCCCATCGTTCGACACTGCGCATCACTCTAGTGTGAAAGGCAGCGACATTGACACCCGCCAGAACAAGCAAGACGAGTTTCGTCTGGAAAGCCGGGTTGGCCGCGTAAGCGCCTGGTCGGGAGATAAACATACCGGTTCCGGTAATGGTAGCTACGATGAATCCGATCCATGTCCAGGGGACCAATTCTCGAGAAATTTGCGTTAACGCATAAGAGCGGGCTGTGATTCCAATCAGGCGCAGGTCAACCATCACGATCGAACCTACAACCAGTGCGAGCGCGATGACGTGGATCGATTCAAGCAATGGAAACCACCAGGTGGCCCCGATCTCGAATGCGAGGTCGGTGTTCTGCAACCAGTCCCAGAACTCGTCGAGTGCCATAACTACTCCGGCCAGAACAGGTAGTCGTAGTATGCGATCCAGCGTCCCGCCATCATCACGCCCAGCCAAAGTACCAACGATAGGGCTGCAATGGTTCGAGCCGAACCTCTACGCAGAGCGGACCCTTCCCAATATCCCGGCTCCAGTGTGTTCTTTCGATGGATGATCCAGGCAAACACGACGGCTGGTGTAAGCAGAGAGAACTTTATCCCGAACACGGGGTTGAAAAAGTACTTATCCGGCCGTGCAATGATAAATACCACCCCTGAGATAGCTAACAACAACAATGCCCACCAGGTCCACGGCAACAAACGCTGAATCATCTCGCTCAACCGCTGGCTCGGCACGGCTACACCCAAAATCTTCAGATTGATAAACACGATGGAACCCATCACCGCGGCGATGGCCAATATGTGTACGGTCTGAATGATGGGTGGAAATCCCGGCACATTCCTCAACAGATAGATGACAAGTTCACGCACCGAACTATCGGCGATAAACGCGCTGAGGTTGGCTAGGATATCCACTTACTCGTCCAGGGCTTAGATTACCCTTGTAACGCTACTGGAGCGGCGAATAATCCGTTGGTTCGAGAAAGAGATTAACGATGCCACCTTGCTTAACAAGTGGTCCGTCGTTCCGTGAGTCAGTGTAGACCTTGCCCCAGTCCGGATCATTGATGAACGCCTGCCACGAAGCTTTTGCCGCTTCCGCGTTGGCATGCGAAGTCAAATAGACAAGCGTATCTGCCGGGGCACCCTCACCAAAAGGCGTGGTGTACACCACACTCTCGATCCCGTGTCGTTCGAAGAGTTCTACGGTGTGGTCACGAAATCGAGCATGGAGACCCGCAAGCTTGCCTGGATTAGTGGTATAGGTTCTCAGCTCATAAAGACGCGGTGATCCCGTACCGGTGACATCCTCTGGATTTTGAGCAGGTGAGTATTCGGTTGCTGTGAGAAACTGCTTGTCGATGTTGGCGACTAGCCGTCCGTTAGCAATGGAGTCTGCATACACCTTTTGCCACGCGGGATCGCTGCCGAACGCTTGCCAGCCAGATTTGATTGCATCTTCGTTCTGATGTGCGATGAGATACACCAACGTGTCTGGCTTCTCCGTCGGGGTCCAGTATGCGACATTCTGCATCCCGTGTTTCTCGAACAGTGCCATGGTGTGATCGCGAAATCGGGCATGCAGGTCATCGAGCTTTCCATCGAACGTCGTGTAGGTTCGAAGCTCAAAAATGCTAGAGTCTGCCGTTACGTCGGGGCTGTGCACAATCGCGCAAGCAAGCAAGAGTAATCCAATAAAGCCAATGCGCATCCCATCCATCCTGTCTTTTTATTGTCAGGGCCCCATGGTGACTAACTTGCTCCTCGTGATCAACAAGCCCCGCTAATTGAGGTTAGAAATAATCTGTCCAGTCTTGCAGCACGTAAATTGTCCGATTTGAGAACGCCGATTAGGAGGCAGCTTATTGGGCTTGCGATCACCCTGGTAGACATGTGCATCCTGCATCAGGATAGCGGACTCCAAGTGAGC
>SMWK01000240.1 GCA_004356895.1 Gammaproteobacteria bacterium | reverse complement strand
TCTCTGTACATGGGACCTGAAATCAAGATGGGGTCTCTGGTTACGGAGCCAACCCATTCGATTATCGTGCAAAGCTACCGGAGCGAAGAGCGTGAAGAACCACTCAATGGTGACGGGTTTGGAGTTGCCTGGTACCCGACAGACACGGACGTCGCGCCCGCTGTTTTTAAATCGGTATCGCCTGCGTGGAATAATCAGAACCTTCTCAACCTTTCCCGTGTGATCCATAGCCATTGTATTCTTGCCCATGTCCGGGCGGCATCGCCCGGTCTGCCAGTGACGCGGTTGAATTGTCATCCTTTCGCATGGGAGCGATTCGCCTTCATGCACAACGGTCGTATCGGTGGCTTTCAGACGGTTAAACGACAGCTCCACGGCATGTTGACGGACTCAAGTTATGCCTGGGTGCAAGGGACGACCGATAGTGAAACCATTTTTGCGTTGTTCGTCGACAGCTACTGCGCGCTTGAAGGCGAGGTACCGGCAGAAAAAATGGCGACCGCGCTCATGACGACAATAAAGTCGGTCGAAGTGACGTGTCAGTCCGCTGGGCACACCACTGGATGTGATCTGAACCTGGCTGTGACCGATGGGCGTTCAGCCGTCGTTTCCAGATACAGCACCGACGGTTCGACGCCGAATTCACTGTATGTCCACACCGGCCACAGCTATAGCTGCGATGGTGGCGATGCAAAACTGTCCCCCAGTGCAGACCCAACCGTTCTGGTGGCATCCGAGCCACTAACGCTGGATTCAAGCTGGCGTTCCGTTGACGCCAACCACATCGTGGTGATCAACGAATCCCTGGAGGTCGATATCCGACCTTTAGACATCCATTGAGCCGCGTGTCAGTTTGACCCAACTAACTGCCAGAACGGGGCGTCAGCGAAAAAGGAAACAGGAAGAATAACCAATTAATCCCCGGGATTGTCCCTAGAATCCACGCTCTTTGGAGGGCTAGATGATACTTTCAGGAATTACTGTGCTAGATCTCACGCGTGTGGTGTCGGGGCCGAGCTGCACGCGCACGCTGGCGGATCTCGGTGCCGATGTAATCAAAATCGAACCGCCGGAAGGTGACCTTTTGCGTCGCGGTGTACCGAAAGCTGGACGCGTTGCGTTGGGGTTCGCCCAACAGAATGCGGGTAAACGCCATCTGAGTGTCAATCTGCAAAAACCCGCGGGCCGGGATCTCGTGGCAAAACTCGCTCTCAAGGCTGATGTGCTGGTGGAAAACTATCGTCCCGGGGTTGCCGCCCGCCTGGGCTTGGGATACGACGATGTACGAGCTGCGAATCCCGATATCGTGTATTGCTCAATCACCGGTTATGGGCAAGACGGGCCTGCTGCCGGACGCCGCGCTTATGCGCCCATCATTCATGCAGAGCTTGGCCTCATCGATCTCAACGCACGGGAACGCGGCACCGCGCCGCAGCCGGAAGCGGTCTCCCACGCAGATTTTGCGGTCGGCGCACAAGCGGCAACGGCGATTCTGGCCGCACTGGTGTACAAACTGCGAACGGGCGCTGGTCAGCACGTGGACGTGTCGATGGCGGAGACCATGCTCGCGATGAACGAGTGGACGACCGTGGAGGTCAACGGCGGTTTTGGCGATGAAATCAGCCCGTTTCGACCAGGCAAGGCAGCATTGTTGCAACTCAAGGACGGCACCTGGATACAACTGCCTGGAAATCCCACGACGGGAATATTCCGTATTGCCGCCGTGCTCGACAAGACCGATGAGCTCGAAGCACGCGGCTGGCATAGTCCGGAAACCACCCAAGGCAAAGAAGTTGAAGTCAAAGAACTGCTGCAGACCTGGGCACGCGAGTTTGACTCAATTCAGCAATTCGAAGCGGCACTCGAATCACTGCGCATACCGCTCGGAGAGGTAAAATCCCTCGGCGATACCGCTGACCAGGATTGGGCAATTGCCCGAGAGGCGTTCGTTGAGATCGACGTGGATGGCCAGCCAGTCAAAATTCCCCGCTCTCCGTTTCGTTTCTCCGCGGGCCCCGTGGGACCCACATCCGGATCCTATCCCCAGGGTCATGACAACCGGACTGCGCTCAAGGAGTTGCTCGACCTCGATGATGAATCCCTCGATGTGCTCGAAGCGGACGGTGTGCTGGTGACCCAGTAGAGGGTCAAGTAATAAACCCCTTTACGTTCAGGGGCGGACCTCGTAATACAGATTGCTCGGATCGTCGAGATCGTGTTGCCGGAAACGGGTAAAACCTGCCTCTCGTACCATCCGTTCGGCCACCTCCGGGTTGAAGCCGAGCGTGCCCAAGCCGGCACCGCCAGGTTCCGACAACGCCGAAGACATACAGGCCGATACCGAAAAGCCGTAAAACATCGCCAGCAATGGATTACGCATGTTTTCCTTAAAATCCACCCGGCTGCGGATGTCTTTGATCAACAAGGTTCCATCTGGTTGCATCGATTGGTAGATCGCTGCAATCACTTTCGCCGGCTGCGTCATATCGTGGATGCAATCAAACGAGATCAGAAAATCAAACGTTGGGATCGACGGTATATCTTCGCCACCCGCAACAAAAAGTTCTACGTTATCCAGCGCTAACTCCTTGACCTTTTCTTTACAGCGCCCAATGGCGATAGAACTCGGATCGTAGCCATGAAACGTCGAGTTTGGAAAGGCTTTGGCCATCGTGACAAGCGCGACGCCACTGCCGCATCCAACATCCGCAACGTCCGCGCCCTGGTTTAGCTTGTCAACCACACCATCGAGCACAGGAAGTATTTTCGGAATCAATTCCTGACGCGTCCACGGCCCCAACATGCGCTCGGTGCGATGGGCGGCGTTCGGTCCCAGATCTTCATATGACAATCCGATTCCCGTGCGGAATGCTTCGATCAGCTTGTCAACGGTATCGGGTGGTGTCTGACCGCCGAATGCACCGGCAGCAAACGAAAGGCTACCCTCCTCGTCAGCGAGCACGGCAGAACCTACCGCACTGAGTTCAAAACGATCACCGTCATGATATTCGAGCAACCGCGCCGCTGCCTGACCGCGCAGCCACTCCAACAGCCAACGTTCCTGCAATCCGGTTTGTTCAGCCAATTCGCTTGCGCTCACGGGACCCGCATTATCCAGGGCTTTGTATAAACCGAGACGATCGCCGATATGGATCATCAGCGACACCATCTCACCCTGTTTGAAACTCCAAACCGAAAACGAATAACGTTTCAACTGATCCGGGTCGATGGCAGGTTGTTCCATGGTCTCCCCTAAGCGATCCAGCCGCTATTTCCTGATATATTTTTTCAACGCGCGCGGACCCACCTCGGCACCGTAGATATTGCCTTCAGCATCCACCGCAACCCCTTCAGCGGCGCTGGTACCGGCGTTGTCCGGATCAGGTTCGGGATCCGGAATGAACGCCGTAACAACACCGTCAGTGACGCTGCCGATGCGTATACCCCTTTTCCAACCGGCGTTACGGCGGGTGCCAGATTCCGAATCCGCCGAATAGAGAACGTCGTTTTTGTCTATGTACAAACCACTCGGACGACCGAACTGGGTCCAGGACGCCAGATGGTTGCCATCCTGGTCAAAAATCTGAATCCGGCTGTTACCGCGATCGCCGACAAAAAGTCGGCCCTTCGAGTCCATGGCGAGGGCGTGTGGGTCGTTGAACTGCCCGTCTTCGGCGCCTGCCACTCCCCACGCTTTGATAAAGGTTCCGTCGCTTGAAAATTTGACCACCCGATTATTTCGAGGCGGACTTCCATTGTGTCCATCCACGACAAATATGTCACCGTTGGGCGCCACCAGCATATCCGAGGGCTTGCGGAACGTATTCTTCCCCTCACCCGCTTCGCCTTCGCTGCCCAGCGTCATGAGCAGTTCGCCGTCGGGACTGAATTTGTAGATTCGGTGTCCCACGCCATCCGGGACAGGTGCATACCCCACAGCATCCGCGACCCAAACGTTATCGTCGGGATCCACATGTATGCCGTGTGGCCAAACCATCAAGCCCGCACCAAAACTTTTCACCAGGTTACCATCGGTATCAAAAAGCATCACCGGATCGAGGTCGCTGTCCAGACAACTATTGGCCCCGCATCGATCGGCCACCCAGATGTGTTTGCCATCGTTAGCTGGATAAACGGCGCTGGTTGCTCCCCAGGTACGGCCTTCGGGTAACTTCGCCCAACCTTCTACCGTCTCATACGGATTCGGCGCATCGTTTTGCGTATACCCAATCGTTCCCACGAACATGGCTGCGATGCATGTAATAACACGAGCCACTGTTTTGAGCATGACAAACTCTCCCCCGTAACGATGTCTACTACTGGTGTCTACTTATTCTACACTTTCGGCAGCAGTTCGCAGATCTGACTCAGACTGCGTAGCGTCGCCCATTTTCGGTTTCCAAAAAAGCGTCCAACGGTATTTTTTCCTGGTGCAGGAATCCTTTATCCGGCAATTCGCCAGAATTAACCAGCTCAATCACGGCACACACCGAAGACGAAGTTGTCCAGGAGATAGCTCGCCAGGACCGGCCGTCTATTTCAATCGGGTAATACGACCTCACGAACTCACTACGGCTCAATTGATCAGCTTGCGTCCCTTCGGCGGAAACATGAATATGCACAACGTCCTCATCCACAGGCGGTTTGGCGTTGGTCAAGATCTTTCCCGCCAACGCACGATCCTCGCGCAGCAACAATTCGTGAAAGAAAAAATTCATCAAGCGTGCATGGCCAGGATAACGCATGGTTTTGTAGTCCAGATTTTCGATCCGGTCGCGATAGGTATCGCACATGGTGCCCAGCCCGCCTGAGGTCGTAAACGCCTCCAAACGCACCCCATTGACATAAACCGTTTCGATCCATTCCATCGGCGACGTCCATTTGCGCTCACCGTCCTCGATGACCTCACAGTCGTTGAGGTATTCGTTCACCACTCCTTCCGGTGACCAGTTGAACGAATACCCGAGCAACCCGGTCGGATGCTGGGGCAATGCACCAACCCGTAGTTTGATCGATCGTATCTGGTCGAACGGTTCTGCCAGGTGCGCACCCACGATGCCGATAAAACCCGGAGCCAACCCACACTGAGGTGCCATCAGCTTTTCGCTATGTTTGCTCAACTCAATGATGAGCTGAGTGGTCGACACATCTTCAGTCAGGTCGAAGTAGTACAAGCCGAGATCACAGGCGAGGCGAGCTACCTCTTTATTGAGGTGGTAGGGAAGGCAGGAAAGCACAGCATCCTGATCTTTCAACACCTCAGTCAACGCTTCTTTGGATGTGGCGGTCGCGCTTTTAAGCTCAAAAGGCACCTTCCCTTCGGGAAGGTGGGTATCGACGCCAGTTACCTTAAATCCCGTAGCGTGCAACATCGTTGCCGCCAGTTCGCCAACCGAACCGAGACCGAGCACGGCGATGCTGTTGATCTTGTTCCCACTCATACTAAACCTCGAAATTGATGCCCTGGGACCTCACCCCACTCGCCATGTGCCGTTGCGACAAGTACGCTGCCGGTACATGCGCATCGAGGCAACCTCTTGTGGTGTCTGCATCGTAACCCGTCCAATGAGTTCGCCGTCGATGGGCGAAATCACCTCCAGATCGCCCTCGGCAAGCTCTGTCGGGCTGAATCCGACAGCCAGAGTTACGTTGCTATGTGTCATGTTGTTACTCCGTATCACGAGCGCAGCTAACGACGCGTTCACGTTGTTCGGGAATCCCCATCGCAAGAACGAAAGGATCCGATTCCTGTCGTTTCAAAACGCTGGCTTTATCCGTTAGTCCGAACCATTTGTGGGCGATCAGCATTTGTAGAATGGGTGGCCCCATGGTACTTCCGGGCCCGAGCAGGATAAGCCGTTGTGGTGCAAATTCCTTGAGCGCCACCTCCACCGCCTTCGAAAAATCGTACGTTGCGACGACCTGGCGACCCAAAGTGTAGTCGCGCAGCGCGTCGAGGTCCGACCAGGGTTGCCATATCTCACCGCGGCCATCGATGAGCGGCAACTCTGGTGCCTGAAAAAGCGACAACCCCAGCTTTTGTCGAGCAAATTCACTCACTACCCCAAGCAACGGCGTGTGAAATGCCGCATGACGCGCGAGGCGTAGCGGAAAGCCCCCGTCAATTTTTGGCAACTCCCGTTCTGCACAACGTAGAGCCTTATCCGTACCCGCAAGTACAACGCTTCCGCCAAGGCGTATGGAAACGAACAGTTGCTCCGGCGCTTGTGCGAGTACGTCTGCTACCGAGGCCTGGTGTTGCGCAGAAACGCGCCACTTTTCGTCAACCAGTGGGTAAACCAACTGCCCACCTACGCCGTGTTCGTCCATCAGCGCCGCCATTGTTTCTACCAGTTCAATGCCCGCGCTGCGCATCTCCACAACACCAGCCGCTGCTAACGATAGATACCAACCCATGGAGTTGCCGGTAATGGCGACAATGTCGTAACGATCTCGATCGATGTCGATAAAGTCACCGAGCGCACAGCCATAAATCAAACCCGCGGCGTTCTTACCAATAACATGGCGAGCCAAGGAATAAGCGTCAGCCCGATCGAGATCGACAATCCCTGGACGCTGATGTACCGCTCGGTAGTTATCAATCGCCTCGAGCAGATCCGGCTTGTTGCGGTGCAAGCGCCGGAGATAGCCGAGTTCACCCTTGTTATAGGTCCCCCTGCCTGGGGCTATAACGACGGCTGTTTCACGCGCCACGACTTTCTTTCCCGCCACGGCTTTTTTTCGCACCACGGCTTTTTTCCCCGCCACGGCTTTTTTCCTCGCCACGGCGTTGTCCCGACGTCTTCGCCATGAGATCCCGCGACGCGGCGAGAATGCTCGCTTCGCTTGGTAATACC
>SMWK01000239.1 GCA_004356895.1 Gammaproteobacteria bacterium | reverse complement strand
CCCTGAGGCAAGCAAAAGCGCCCCGCTAAGGACTCCGGTACTCACCAAGATGACTTTATTAACATTCATTGGTTATCCTCCTAACCAAATTCCCGTGATCAATGCCCCCGAGACACATAGCCGCCTCGTGGCACTCACCAGTCGAGTTCAATCATCACAACGATAAATCCGTTGCTCATTAGCAACATCAGCGCTGCCTCGTTGATAGCAGGTAATTTTTAACACCTGACACAGACCCTGTCAATCACCCGAAACCCGTAGAAAACGCCACGCTCTTCTGCGAAATATCGACGACACGCGGATCTGCTCAGAGACGTGTATCAGAATGGACCAAACTGTCGTTTCATCGACGAAAACGCGGAACGACGAGCGTTATTTTCTCGACGAGAAATTTCGTCACTAGTGATCTGCGATCGTGAAAGTTTGTTAACCTACTGATGTTCAAATGTCTTTCGTACCTCGATCCAATGCTCCAACCGACGCCGGGACTCGAAAAACCTTTTGAATTTCTGGGTTCTATCGAGCATTATTCATCCTGCTTCTTATGTAGTTTTCTTACGACAATCTAACCCTTGCTCAGAAAGACCCGCACGCCGCACTAAGAGGCAATCGTCTTCGCCGGCTCCTTAATTATTAGCCGCCGGAGCGGCGTGCTACCTCGGCCTCGGTGCATGCGGAGATCACGCCGAGGAAATCCTGGTACGCATCGGTTCCTACCACGAACGGATGCGCCATTCCGGCTGTCCGCGCCTCGAGGCGTACCAGCTTTGCAGCCATGTTATCGATGATCGGGTGGTTTTGAATCTCGACATCAACGCCTATTTCACGGACGACGGCCGCGTAATGCTCTAGAGAGGCCAGGTACTGCTGCAATCCCGCGTCGGAAATTCTCGATGTGATGAGAATCGTACCGCCGAAAAGCCCGGCCATATGCGTCTGTTCGCCATCTTTTACCGGGAATACCAGACCCAATGCGCCGGGCGTATGGCCGGGGATTAGAACGAGAGTCACCGCCACGTCACCGAGAACGATCGGCTGACCCTCCTCGGCGACTAGATCGCGGTCCGGTGGTCGTTGGTCCGCTGCGTCCGCGAGGTCCGCGCCATCCCGCTGCAGTAATTCCCAGTCAGCGCCGGACAATACGATCGACGCGCCATAGCGTTCCTGCAGATATCGTGCTCCGCCATAGTGATCGCGGTGACCGTGAGCGACGATGACATAGCGGATGTCAGCGGGATCCAGGCCGAGCCGTCTCAAGCCAGGTAATAGAACTGATTCCACTTGATCGGGATAGCCCGCGTCGATCAGAATGATGCCGTCTCCGGTCGTTATGGCGTAGACAACCGTTCGGCTGCGGCCGAGCGCGTAGAGGTTATCGAAGATTCTCGTCGGCGCCAGTAAAGGACTTGCCGCAGCATTCCCCGGATCCGGGTTCGGACCGCACAAGAAATCTGCCGTCGTACGCCACTGAGATCCGGCGATCCGGCGCGCGGCTTCGAGATGTCGTACGACCTGTACTGTGTTCCCCGCCTCGCCCGCTAGATCCTGAGTCTCGCCAACTTTACTCTGCGCCAACGCCACGAGTGTCGCGACGAGTAGGAGGTAGAAAGTCGTCTTACGCATCGTTCGCTCCCCGGATACGTCTATGCAGACAGGACTATACTGGTACTTGAACGCGTGCACACCGCAGCTAGCGGCAGTCCATCGGCGAGAATCGTGACGCCAAGGCCGTGAGCACCTGTGAGCCGCAATAGGAGACAGAGATCGTGCCGGATCCGGCAACACTACTGGGCAGATTTCTATGCTGGCTGGGATTGCATCGTTTCCGTGTCATCCAAAAGTCCTTCGAATTCAGCACCGATGAGGGTGTTGAGACCGTGGAATGCCAACGGTGCGGTATGCGAGTGATTCGAAAAGGGTAACGGCCTGAAGGCTCGAATCCGATACCGGCTGGATCGGGAACTTTTACGCTGCGGCTGATCCCAGTGTCATCGGGCGTCAACGAGCTACCCAGGCTGAACGTTAACCGTTTTACGTGGTCTTCACTATAAGAGCGTGACCTCCGGCAAACGGCCGTTCTTCAGACCACGACAGCCGTATACTACCTCTCGGTATTCGCAGTCTATTCGCATTACCCACTGAGCCGATACTTGGAACAAGTCAGTTAGGAGGTTTTACTCATGAATCGCGTACTCTTAACAATGGCGCTGATGCTGCTGTCGAGCGCGGCAGCTTTTGCCGACACGAACTACCGTCTAGCAGTGGATGGCATGCCCTGACCTTTCTGCCTCTACGGGGTAGAGAAGAATCTTAGTAATCTCAAGGGCGTCATAGGCGTAGAGTCTGATCTCGCTCAAGGCCTTTTCTTTGTCAAACTAGGCGACGAATCTCGCCTATCTGAAGAGCGTGTGCGGGAAATCGTAATGGATGCGGGCTTTACCCTGCGTCTTTTCGAAAAAGTCGACGAGCGCACTGACGACGAGTGATCGGCCAGCGAGTCTGCGCGAGCCTCGCCTTTTCACTAGTGGCTGGACAGGCCATTGCCGCGCCGATCACCTTCAACACCGGACTGCCAGTCGGCCAGGGCAAATTTATCGTTCGCGAGCAAATCGTCGTCTCCCGTTCCGGCGATGATCCGCTGGGGATGGGGCGCAAGACGGACAGCCGCTCGTTACTATCAGTGGTAGCGTATGGAGTCAGCGCCAAATTGGCTCTATTCACAGTATTGCCGTATACGAGTAAGCGCGCTGAATCGCTTGTCGGATCGGAGCGATCCAGCGACGGTTGGGGAGACCTGACCGTGTTTGGCCGCTATACGCTCTATCAGCGGGATTGGAGCGGACGCACACTTCGTGTGGCGGGGATCGCCGGGCTTAAGGCACCCACCGGGAGTGACAATGAGTCTGATGCGTTGGGACGGTTACCGGCGGCGCTGCAACCTGGTACGGGGTCTTGGGATGGCTTTGTAGGCGGAGTCGTCTCGTACCAAACGTTAGCTTTTGGACTCGATGCGCAACTGTCCTATCGGCAGAATAGAGAGGCCAACGGTTTTGAAGCAGGAAACGAAACGCGCCTCGACGTCTCCTATCAGCACCGTCTTCGGCCGAGCGCCCTCACTGCTGACACCCGCGGATTTCTCTATGGGGTTCTCGAGCTCAATACCGTCTACAGGGATCAGAATAAGCAGAATGGTGGATCGGTTGACGATTCAGGAGGAACGACAGTTTTCATTACACCAGGCGTTCAATACGCTACCAGAAAGCTCATAGCTGAGATCGCTGTGCAAATTCCGATTGTGCAAAACCTTAAAGGTAATGCCCTGGAAAACGACTTTGTGGTTCATGCCGGGTTCCGTATCAATTTCTAATAAATTTTTACCAGATAGATAACTCGAACGAAGATCGCGTCAAGGAATTTGGCAAGGAATATCCTGCCCCTGACCGAGCAAAAATGGGATCGTCGTTGCGACCGGTTCGGAGATGGCTGCACCATGAGTGGCCGTAATGGTAAGAGTCGTCCCATTAGCTGCCTGGCAAGTTATGCTATCGATAAACCCGAGTTCTTGAAGTCTGGTAATGAAATCACCCGGTCCGCCCGCCACTAGAGTATCTGTTCCTAGATTGTATAGATCACCTTCAAAGACGATACGATCGGTCCCCGTCGTAATGGAGGCAATTACCATATCCTCGGCATGACCATTTGCTATCCGATGAATAATGACCGGATGATCATCTCCCAGCGTGACATTCGTTCCAGCCGCAATACCAATAATCTCAGGATCGCCTGAAAGCGGATTTATTTCTAAGGCGTCGGGCTCAATGGTGGATGCCGCAGAAAGAATCGTATTTTTCCAAAAGTCTATGGCTGTCGACGCTACCACCAGGGTCACTCCCCCTTCAGCCATGATGGTTCTCACCCCTGCCGCATGATCTTGATGGTGATGCGTCGGAACGACATATTTAATCGGTTTATCAATAAATTTGCCGTTGACCCAGTCTATGATCAAGAGTGCCCGCTCCTCGTGCAATGGCGCTTCCAAGAGAACCACATGGTCCGATTGTTCGATAACCAGACTGCTGGTTGCCCCCCCACCTAAACGATACACACCAGTGGCCAATTCCGACTCTTCAACCGGGGCACGGCGAAAGATAAATCCTGGGGGAATTCCTATTTGCCGAAAAGTGATAGTGAGTTGACGATTCATTGCTCCAGCGGCGATCGCATCTGCAGAGAAAGAACCGGTCTCGATATCGGGAAGATCAAATAGTGTGGCGTCGAACGATGGATTCACCACCAGATTGCTTCTGGTCGCCTCTCGAACCAAAAATCCATCAAAGTACAGAGAGACCGAGAGAGGAAACGAGAGATCATCAGTTTCCGTCCAATTGGAATACTCTATACGCACAGGGACATCGCGACGAAAATTTCCGACCTCCATGGTTGCTAATCTCTTAATCTCTCCGCTATCTGAATTCACATACAAGGTGACAGCCTGAATCGAATCTTCGATAACCAATAGGTCGTAATCTTGCCCGTCAATTATGGCCGTTCCGTTGGTGGAAATTCCCTCTGGATTCGTTAGTCCTTGAAGTAAGAACAAGTGCGGATTCACCAACATATTCTGCCGTTGAATCGCCCCTAGATAACTTGAATCGACGGCATAATAGTCGGCAGATCCATCATCAAACGTAGTGGAACCGTTGGATCGGGATCCAGCGTTGGTATGAATAACTTCCTGATAATTCAGCGTCACTCCATCTAAGGCCTCGAAATGCAAAATGAGCCGGGTAGACGTATGGAACCGAGCATTCAAAAGATCATTGCTGACTGTTTCCACAAATTCATTTGCGTTGAGATAGGGAACATCAGGCTCGTAACCTTCGTCATCCGCATTAAAGATTCCACTGGTTTCAAAACGAAATCCGGCTAAGCCATTCAACCTGTCCCTCCCGCCAATGCCGTCTAATGCGTTTTGGAATACACGATCCGAGGATTCACTATCCTCATTAGCACATGCCGAAACGACGGTAATCAGCAAGGTTCCCAGAGATATAGCCAGCGTCTTGCGTAGGAAGTTATTCATGCTTTCTCCTGTCATTCAGGAAGGACGGCTTGCTCGAACTCAAGTACTGGTGGAGCCGGGGAGGCTCGAACTCCCCCGACCTTCGCATTGCGAACGCGACGCTCTCCCAACTGAGCTACGGCCCCACACTTAGAACGCGTATATTATCATGTAGTTATGAGCGTCATGCCAAGCGTCGCATTTTGCCCGAGTTTTTTGCCCGAGATTTGCCCGACTATGCGAATTACGGTCCCCCGATCTCGATCACAGTTCCTCTCCGCGTGCTCGAGCAGTCGGGAAATATCCGGGGCGCTGT
>SMWK01000238.1 GCA_004356895.1 Gammaproteobacteria bacterium | reverse complement strand
GGATATCGTCAACGTGAGCAAGGCAACGGCGCGTGCATTCGTTCGGTAGAAACGGCCCGCGGCGAGCAGGCCTCCTAACAACATCAGTGTGTAAACAGGATCGATTATGGGCATGGCGTTGATCGCGAAACGGGCATTCGAAAACGGCAGCAGAAGCTGAGTACCGTAGGTGGTCAACAGGTCTAGCAGCGGATGTGAAAAGATCGCGGCTACGATGGCTGCCGTCCAGGTCAGCAGTCGTTGGCGATCGGCGCTCACGAGGGGACTTTTGGCTTCCCAGCGCCAGATTGCCCACGCGATCATCGGGCCGATCACCGGTGCGAAAATCAGCGAATGAGTTATGCCGCGATGGGAGACCAGTTGATCGAAGTAGTCACCATTAAGTGAAAAGAGCACGTCGATATCAGGCATCGCACCCACCAGTGCGCCGATGCCTGCTGCGCGAAATCCGAGCTTATGGTGGGCAACACTCTGAGCAACAACGGCGCCCAGTGCGGCTTGAGAAATAGGATCCATACTTGACCAATGCTATTCGCCGCTAGCACACCATAGTTGTTAAGGGCTGACAAGTTAGGGCGTTGCAGGAACGAGTGCGTTTCGACTATTTTGGTATGTGAGCTAAGCCTCGCTCAAAGTGGAGTTGGGACATCCCATGATTCTTCAGCTGTAGTGGAGTAGCGACATGATCGAAGGGGGTTGTTTTTGCGGCGAAATTCGATATCAGATCGATGACGGGGAGCATTTGGCCGTCACCTGTCATTGCTCGATGTGTCGTAGAACCAGTGGGGCACCCTTTGTCGTGTGGCTGGTGGTTCCGAAAGCGGGATTTGGTTACACGTCGGGAAAACCGAAATTACTCGATTCGTCAGAACACGGTAGACGCTATTTCTGTTCCAGCTGTGGAACCCCGGCGGCTTGCATGGTGGATTCACACCCTGATTTCATAGACGTCACGCTGGGCAGTCTGGATTGTCCGGAGACGATCACGCCTACCCAGGAGATCTACACCGACAGCAGGCTACCCTGGGTGATGAGCGGAACGGAGGAGACTACATGACACAAACCGTGTCGCTGGATGAGCTGGATCTGGACACCTACTGGATGCCCTTCACCGGCAACCGTGAATTCAAGGCCAACCCACGAATAATCACCGGAGCGGATGGCTGTCACTACATCACGGCTGATGGCCGCAGGGTGTTGGATGGCCTCTCGGGGCTGTGGTGCTGCGGTGCCGGCCACAATCGCAAGGAGATAGCGGATGCGATTGCCGAGCAAGCGCGAAGCCTCGACTACGCACCGTCATTTCAGTATGGGCATCCATTGGCGTTTCAGCTCGCCAGCCGAATCAAGTCGTTAACACCCGATGGATTGGATCATGTGTTTTTTACCAATTCCGGATCCGAGGCGGTGGAGACCTCCTTAAAAATCGCGCGTGCTTATTGGCGCCAGCATGGCCAGCCCGGCAAAACGCGTTTCATCGGCCGTGCCAAGGGTTATCACGGCGTGAACTTCGGCGGCATTTCCGTTGGGGGCATCGGGGCCAATCGCAAGCTTTTTGGTACGACCCTCGAGGCCGATCACCTGTCACATACGCTACTGCCTGAGAACCGCTTCACTCGCGGCGTGCCCGAGGTCGGCGCTTTCCTTGCCGATGAACTCGAGGAACTGGTGGCGCTACACGATGCGTCGAACATTGCAGCGGTGATCGTAGAACCTGTCGCAGGTTCCGGTGGGGTCATCCCACCACCAAAGGGTTATCTGCAGCGGTTGCGAAAAATCTGTGACAGACATGACATCCTGTTGATCTTCGATGAGGTGATCACTGGCTTCGGACGCTTAGGCGCTCGCACGGGCGCGGATTTTTTCGGCGTAACCCCGGATATCGCTAACTTCGCTAAGCAGCTGACCAACGGTGTCATACCCATGGGCGCTGTAGTTGTTCGCAAAGAGATCTACGATACCTTCATGCGCGAAGGTGGTCCGGCTTACCTGGTCGAATTTCCTCATGGGTATACGTATTCGGGCCACCCCATAGCTTGTGCAGCCGGGCTCGCGGCGCTGGATCTTCTGGAGAGCGAGGGGCTGGATCGCCAGGTCGCTGAGAAGGCGGACTATTTCGCAGACTGTATTCACGGGTTGGACAATCATCCTCACGTCCTCGACATACGCAACATTGGTTTTGCCGGGGCACTGACGCTCGAGGCATACCCGGGTGAACCGGCACGCAGGCCATATGAAGTAGCGATGTGGTGCTGGCAACGGGGGTTGTATGTGCGCTACGGGGGCGACACGCTGCAGTTTGGTCCACCGTTTGTGATGGACAAGTCGGAGATTGCCGAAATGTTCAACATCTTGGGTGACGGATTACGGGCAGCCTGACTCGGGGCTAGAGATGGTGTAGCGGTAGCGCGGTGGACGACTTGATTCGCTCCATTGCGAATGATGACGATACGTCGTACAACGGTGTGACGGCGATGAGTTTCTTGTAAACACGGTCGTAGTCTTCGATGTCCCTTGCGACAATTTTCAACAGATAGTCGGTTTCGCCGCTCATGCGGTAAAACTCCACAACTTCCGGTATCTTTTTGATCCCTTCCGCGAACGTAGTGAGCCACTGCTCATTATGTTCGTTCGTCTTGATACCGACAAAAACCGTCACGTCCAGATTGAGCTTGCCCTGGCTCAATAGTGCCACCCGCTTACGAATAACGTGACTGTCTTGCAGGCGTTTCGTCCGCCGCCAGCAGGCGTTGGCAGACAGGCCAATCCGCTCGGCGAGCTCGGCGTTGGACAGGGACGCATCCTGTTGCAACTCGTTCAGAATTCGCAGGTCCATTCGGTCAAAATCTTTCATAAAAGCCGGGAACGTTGGGAGAGTTTTGCGAATTATGCCATGGCCACGATATACAAAGGGACCTTATTGGACAGAGCTTGCAATATAGTAGGTAATGTTATTACCGCTGGCGGTCCTGTGTGCAGCAAAATATCCGGTGCAGCCGCTACCCGAACCTCTCATGAGGAACCACCATCGATAGTCTCCCCGCCGCAAACGCGCCGAATAATCGAGTGATACTTGGCTACGTTCTTGTGGTGTTGGCTCTGCCTCCTCTGATCTACATTGGCAACCCGGCGGTGGCGCTGTTGGTGGGTGGCGCGATTACGCTCGGTTTGAATCGTGCACCACTGGCATTCGCCGCCAGCGCGGGAACCTACCTGCTGCAGACCGCCATCGTGCTGTTGGGTTTACGCCTGAACCTGGAAACCCTCTGGCAACTCAGCGCCGATTACTCCTGGGGAGTTGCGATCTACGTTCTGTCGACGCTTGCAGTTGGTCTGGCCATAGGCTGGTGCCTCAAGGTAGAGGTGCCTGCGAGCAAGCTCATCACCGCAGGAACAGCCATTTGCGGTGCCACCGCCATTGCGACACTGGGTCCGATCGTCAAAGCGCAGCCGCAGCAGATTGGTGTCGCCCTGGCGACGGTATTTTTATTGAACGTGATTGCATTATTCGCGTTCCCGCTCATTGGTGAGGCGCTCGACATGACGCAGCGCGAATTCGGCCTGTGGTCGGCCCTGGCGATCCACGATACCTCTTCGGTTGTGGCAACCGCGGCGGTTTATGGGGAAGAGGCCGCCGATGTCGCCACGACAATCAAACTCGGCCGAACGTTGTGGTTGATACCGCTGGTTTTTGCCGCCAGCCTGATGGAGAGATCCGCAGGTGCACGCATCCGTGTGCCTGGTTTCATCGTGTTGTTCATCGCCACTGCTGGTGTTGCGTCTCTGGTGAGCCTGCCTGCGGTGATCACCAACACCGCCAACCTGCTCAGCAAGGCATTTCTGGTAGGTGCTCTTTTTCTGGTAGGCACGCAACTCACCCGGGAAACCGTTCGTAACATCAAGGGGCGCTCGCTCGGTCAAGCGTTAATCTTGTGGGCTGTCATTGTTCCGCTGACATTGGCCGCAATAATGCTGATTTACGGTGATAGCGTTTGATCGAGTAGCGTTATATCCATAGACAAAAACGATTCTTCTGATCGTTGCTGTCACGCCATAACATCCTCGACGTGACAATTCGCAGATTACATTTAGACGTGTGGAGTCTGATTGCCCTCGGGGTCTTTGTCGTCTACCTACTCTTGCCTTTAGGGCATTGACCCGACGCTTGATGGACTCAACTATTGGGCTCCGACACCTTCGAGCCGGACTTCTATCCGGCTTTTTTTTGCGCGCGAGGCCTGATGCCGGGACGATGCTCTTTATTGGTTAGCAAGCGGTGCGGCAAAACTTCTTGACAGGGTTGAGTCCGAAGCCTAAAAAACTCGGTAGACGGGCTTCACCTGGTTTGGAAATTGGCTGCTTCGAATCACAATCTCGGTGACAAAAATCGCGGTAATCTCGACGGCGACGACACGGAAAATCTGTCTGGCGACCGCGTTCGCGATGAAGACCGTAAAGGCGTTCTTGACCAAGAGCGGGAGGAAGAAGACGAAGAGGAAATTATCGACGAGGACTATGAAGCGCCTCTGGAAGTCGATGATTTCATCTCTGATGACGATGACTCCGAAGAACAAGTGTTGGCCGATGAAGCACTTAGCCCGAAAGAACAAGACGCCGGTTCCTTGGCTATACGCCGCGCCATCGAACGACGCCAGGAACAGAAGAAACTGGACGAGGATCTAAATTACCTCGATCTGGATTTGGACACTTAAGCCTCAAGTTTACTCAGTGCATCAACAAGCCCCGCCAGTTCGAGATCTGGTGCTCGTCGGCGGCGGGCACAGCCACGTCCAGGTTCTCAAATCTTTTGCTATGAAGCCGTTGGCAGGCGTGCGTGTCACACTAGTCAGCCGCGAGCTCAACACACCCTATTCTGGCATGTTGCCAGGATTCATCGCCGGTTTTTATCAGTGGCGCGACATTCACATCGATCTTGGTCCCCTGGCTAACTTTGCAGGAGCCCGATTGGTTGGCGGAGAGGTTGTCGGGCTGAGCCTGGACGAGCGCCGAATTAAGCTCCGTGGCCGGCCCGATATTCACTACGACGTTTTGTCGATCAATTCAGGTGCGTTACCTGTTGGCGTCGGGGACACTGTCATACCCGTGAAACCTATCGGCAGGTTTCTGCCTCAGTGGGATCAGGTAAAACAGCAAGCAAGATCAGGAGAGCAGATCGTCATCGTTGGTGGTGGGGCGGGTGGTGTGGAGTTAGCGCTTGCCATGCGCCAGTCGCTTACTATGGGTATTGAGATCAGCTTGATCACGCAACGTCTGCTCGCCGGATACAACAAGCGCGTCATCGGCTATTTGAGTCGGGTGTTGGCCAGCCGTGGCGTGCGTTTGACTGTCGGCGTCAGCGTCGAACGTGTAGACGGGGCTTTAGTGCACACCAGCGACGGCCGGTCTATCCCGGCCGACTATGTGTTCTGGGTCACCGGTGTACGGGCTCCGGCCTGGCCAGGGGAGGGTGGCTTGGCAACCCAATCCGAGGGTTTCATCGAGGTGGACAAGACGTTGGCCTCGGTGTCCCACCCGGAGGTTTTTGCAACGGGTGACATCGCTGCGTTGGTTGGCCAACCACGCCCAAAATCGGGCGTATTTGCGGTTCGTGAGGGACCGGTATTAGCTGACAATCTGCGCCGCGTGCTGACCGACAGATCCTTGCGGCAATACCGGGCCCAGAAGCGGTTTCTCAGCCTGATTGGAACAGGCGACGGCAGGGCGGTGGCCTCAAAAGGACCGTTCAGTGCATGGGGTCGTTGGGCGTGGCGATGGAAAGACCATATCGACCGCCAATTCATGGATCGGTTTACCAAGCTCCCGGAAATGGAAGTCATCGCACCACAACTTGCACCAGCTTTGCAGGCCGATGCACCCGATGTTATGCGTTGTGGCGGGTGTGGAGCCAAGCTAGGCGCTGATCCCTTACGCCGTGTATTGGCGCGTCTGCCGAGCCAGAACTTCGAACACGTCCGTCTCGGAATTGGCGACGACGCCGCTGTCCTTGAACATCACGATGGCAATCTCGTACTGACAGTTGATGGTTTTCGCAGCCTGGTTTCCGATCCTTACCTTTTCGGCCGGATCTCGGCCCATCATAGCTTGAACGATATCTTTGCCATGGGCGCTCGCGCTACCGGGGCTTTAGCGCTGGCCACGGTGCCGCTCATGGCCGAGGCGATGATGGAAGAGGAACTCTACCAGTTACTCAAAGGGGTGGTAGATGTTCTGAATGCCCACGATGTACCTCTTGTCGGAGGGCACTCGTCTGAAGGTGCTGAACTCTCTCTTGGTTTGACGATCACCGGAGAAGTTGAACTCCCGATGCTCACCAAAGCAGCGCTACTGCCAGGTGATCTACTGCTCCTCAGTAAACCAATCGGCACGGGCGTGCTGTTTGCTGCCCACATGCGAGGTAGATTATCTTCCCATCTTATGGAGAAAGTTGTTGCCAACATGGATCATTCCAATGCTCTCGCATTGAAGGTGCTGCGCATGCACGCAGTTAGAGCTGCCACAGATGTTTCGGGGTTCGGTCTCTTAGGCCATCTCGGAGAGATGTTACGAGCGGGTGGTGTGGGCGTGAGCATCGAGGTGCACGATGTACCGCGGCTCCCCGGGGCGAGTGAAGCGATGGATTCGGGCAACGCGAGTTCGCTGCAAGCTAACAACGAACTCGCGCTCGCAGATTTCGAATTTGTGGGATGTTTACCAGGGGATACGGCCGTGCGCTTGCTTGTCGATCCGCAAACATCCGGTGGTTTGCTGGCGGCAGTTCCGAACAATGAAGCCGAAGCTTGCCTGCGCGATCTTCAGTCGGCTGGCTATCATGACGCTGCGATAATTGGACGCGTGGAGGAAGATGGCGCGCGGCTCATTCACGCGTGACAGTTAAGGTCTACATCGTTACCGACCCAATGTGTTCATGGTGCTGGGGTATGACGCCGCAGATCAAAATCGCCGCCGAACGACTGGCTGACCGTGTCGAGTTCGATCTCTTGTTGGGAGGGATCAATACTCATGGCAGCCAACCTATCGGGGACTACGGGAAGCGGCACTTGTTTAAACTGTGGAAGGAAGTGCATGCCACCACTTCTCAGAGTTTTGGTTTTAAACTGCCTGAGACATTTGTTTACAACAGCACAATACCCTGTATTGCGGTGGCAGCTATGAGTCGTTGGCTCGGGAAACCGGCTTTCGACTATCTGCATCGGTTACAACAACTTTTCTTTCTAGAAGGGCTGAACATCAATGAGCCGGGTCTCCTCGCGGATGCCGCACAAGACCGTGGCTGGACGCGGGACGGAATGGTTACCGCACTCAGCGATATCAACCTGCGAGAAGTGGTGCGTTTCGAATTTTCTACTTCACGAAGTTACGGGACAAACGCGTTACCCAGCGTGTTGTGGGAGGAAACCGGGAAACGGGTCCTTCTCGCCGGTGGATACGTGGACGCGGACATGCTCGTGCAGCTTATCCAAACGAAACTCGATGGGATCAGTTTAGGCAGCTAAGTGGTGCGAAATACTAAAAGTAGCTCGCGAGTGCAGGACGAAACCGATCCATGTCCACGAGAAATGAATCGTGGCCCTGAATGGAATCTAAACGTTGGAAAGACAGATCGGCAACCTGCGCGCCGAGGGCTTTCGCAAGTTCTTCCTGCTGGTGAATCGGAAATAGAAAATCAGTTTTGACGCCGATGATGAGCGCACGCTCGAGGTTCACGCGACTCACGCCCCGCTCGAGGCTGCCACCGTGATCGGCGACATCAAAAAGATCCATGGCGCGTGACAGGTAAAGGTAGCAGTTGGCGTCAAATGTCCCTATGAACTTCGCCGCATGGGCTTCCAGATACGATTCCACTTCGAAGTCGATACCGAACGGATGCTCGTCGGCTGGTTCACTGGTTGCGCGCTCGCGTCCAAAACGCTCTGCCCATTCTTGAGCTGAGCGATAGGTGATCATCCCCAGCTTGCGCGCCAACTGCATCCCGGTAGTAGGCGGATGGTCAAATTCGTACAGGCCATTTTTCCATGCCAGGTCTTTGCGGATTATCTCTCTTTGCAATGAACGTAAAGCAATTGCGAAGGGGAGGCTGCGCGCCGCCGATGAAATAGCGACCAGGCCGCGAGTGCGCTCAGGGTGCAACAGACAGAACGCGAGCGCAGTCATACCGCCCATGGATGCGCCCACGACGGTATGCAATTGCTCGATACCGAGATGGTCCAGTACAAGAGCACCGGTGTCTGCGATGTCCTCTAGGCACAGCACCGGAAAATCGAGCCGGTAGTGCTTGCTCGTTGCAGGATCAACGGTTGCAGGCCCAGTCGAGCCGAAGCAACTTCCCAGCGAGTTGGCGCAAACGACAAAGTACCGACCTGTGTCGATTGGCTTGTCAGGTCCGACCATGTCTTCCCACCAGCCGGCGCTGGGGTCTTCAAGGGATGAAGCAACATGAGCCGTTGGCGACAAGCCGGTAAATATAAGAACAGCGTTGTTGCAAGAGTTGTTGAGCGTTCCCCAAGTCTCATACACGATCGTCGGGCTCGAAAGGCGCCCGCGCCTCATGTCAAAGTTACCGTCGATAGTTAGTTTCATATTTCGTTCATATCTGGTTAGTCGAAAAAGCGACGAGTCGATGACAGCTGATGCAGAGTGTACACCGTTGGGGTTTCTCCATATTCAGGGAATCCCGAACGATCAAATCCATACCTTTCCATCTCTGCGTCGCCCGTAGACAAGATGGAAGGTTCCGCGCTCTATAAAAAAGAGCTGTAAACTTTATCAGCCCTGAATTCGTTTGCTGCGTTACGGTGTCTAGGCAGTTCATTCGTTTTCCCAAACGAATGGTTCGTTTGTTTTTACTATCCTCCACTTGAGAGTAGACTGACGCCAACGTATTTGTGGGGCAGTACGTAGTGGTCGACAACGCCAGCCAATCACGTGCGTTCCAGTTTGGCGACTGGTTGGTCGAGCCGCATGTGAATCGCGTTAGTCGGGGTGATGAGGAGAAGCACCTCGAGCGCAAAGCAATGGAAGTGCTTGCGTATCTTCTTGAGCGGGCGGGGGAGACCGTTTCTTCCGGCGAGTTGCAAAAACAAGTTTGGGTGGATCGAGTCGTTGAGGAAAGTGCTGTCCATCAGCGGATTTCCAAGATCCGTCGAATTCTAGGCGATGACGCCCATAACCCGCGCTACATTGAGAATATCCCGAGGCGCGGATACCGCACAGTAGCAACTGTCGCCAGAACGCCGATTACGCAGGAAACGAATCCAGAAATGTTAGCAACCCTCCATGCTAGGACGCCACCGTTCCCGGCGTACACTGGAGATGCGCCTTACGTGTTCGTCTGCTATTCACACCGCGACCGTGAACAGGTCTACCCCGAGTTGGTTCGTTTGCGGGATGCGGGTGTCAACGTCTGGTACGACGAAGGCATCAAGCCCGGTAAAGCGTGGCCCGAAGAACTCGCAATCGCGATCAACGGCTGTGTTCGGTTCTTGTATTTCGTCTCCCCTCAGTCGGTGGAAT
>SMWK01000237.1 GCA_004356895.1 Gammaproteobacteria bacterium | reverse complement strand
GTCCCATTTTGCCCACTGCGGCGTCTCTCCTCACTAAAGTATATAGAATACATTACGCTTGTCGTTCCTTGCATTGAACAAAATGGGTTCCCGTCGCAGCGATCTGGCAAGTTTTAAGAGGCCCTAAGACATGATCAAAGTAATGCTGGTCGATGACCAGAACCTGGTACGCAAGGGTGTTCGCAGCCTGCTGGAGTTATCTGAAGAAATTGAAGTTATTGCTGAAGCTGTAGACGGCAGCGAGGCCATCAGGACCATTCCGGAAAACCAGCCGGATGTTGTGCTGCTGGACATGCGCATGCCAGGACTATCGGGTCTCGATGTGCTCAAGGAACTTTCCAAGGCGGATAATCTGCCGCCAACCATCATACTGACCACCTTTGATGACCATGAGTTGGTGCTTGCAGGTATCAAGGCTGGTGCTAAAGGTTACCTGCTTAAAGACGTTTCTCTGGCCGAGCTCGTCAATGCCGTCAAAACCGTCGCTAAAGGGGGTACCGTTGTAAAACCTGCCGTCACCCAAAGGCTGTTGAAGGGGTTGGAGAATCTGCAGACTGATTTCTCCAGTCTGGACCAGCCGGACCCGCTTACCGAACGTGAGACAGAAATTCTGCGCCTGATGGCAGGCGGCTACAGCAACAAGGAAATTGCCAATTCACTGGGTGTGGCCGAAGGCACGGTCAAGAACCATGTATCCAACATTCTTTCAAAGATGGGTGTGCGCGACCGGACACGGGCCGTCCTCAAAGCCTTCGAGTTGGGTCAGATTTAGTGCTCTAAGCTGTCTTGTCCAGATAATCGAATTGTCGCTTCAGGTTTTCCTTGCTGTCCGTGATGATTCGTTCCAGCGTTGCGATCCGCTCTCCCAGATCCCGCTCCAGTGAATCAACACGGTCGTTGAGTTCCTGAACCCGTTTGCTTTCATGGCGGGACCCTTTTTGCCGCCATGCACTGGCGGCGAGGCTCGCAATGGCAATCAAGGCAATAGCCGACCACATGCTCATACGGTTTTCCTCCTCTGATCATCTTGCTTCTTTATAGTTGGGGATTTCACGAACAAAATACCAGTGACAGAAGTCATGATCGTGGCACTGGGGTCAGAGGACCCCATTCGGCCCCATTCATTTGCGCCTCTTCAAGTCTCGAGTTCAGGCAGGCCTCGGTACAGGTCGAGTGCCTCCGGGTTTGCCAGTGCATCTGCATTGGTCACGGGTCGGCCGTGGATGACGTTGCGCACAGCCAGTTCCACGATCTTGCCACTGATGGTCCTGGGAATGTCTGCTACTTGCACGATACGCGCCGGCACGTGGCGAGGGGTGGTATTGTGCCTTATGGATTTCCTGATCCGGTCCTGCAACTCGTCCGTGAGCTCGATACCGTCGCGCAGATTGACGAACAGCACCACGCGGACATCGTCATCCCAATCCTGGCCAACGCAAATGCTTTCCAGTACTTCATCCAGTTTTTCCACCTGACGGTAAATTTCCGCTGTGCCAATGCGCACACCGCCCGGGTTCAGGGTGGCGTCGGAACGGCCATGGATCACGTATCCATCGTGGCGTGTTTTCCTGGCGAAATCACCCTGTGCCCAGACGCCTGGAAATTTCTCAAAATAGGCGGCCGTGTATTTACTGCCGTCATCATCCCCCCAGAAATAGATCGGCATGGCGGGAAACGGCAGTGCACAGCAGAGTTCGCCGGTTTCATCGGTGTCCGCCACACTTCCGTCATCACGCCGTATCTCCACCGCCATGCCGAGCCCTGCACACTGAAGTTCGCCCCGGTGTACGGGAATAATGGGACAGCCCAGAGCAAAACAGGAAACGATGTCGGTACCACCGGATATTGAAGACAGACAGAGGTTGGGCTTGATTTCCCGATAGACGTAGTCAAAACTTTCCGGAGACAGGGGTGAACCGGTTGAAAGAATCGTCACCAATGTATTCATCTGGTGAGTTTCACGCGGTTTGAGACCGGCTTTTTCCCAGGCTGAAATAGATTTCGCCCCGGTACCCAATACGGTCACTCCGAATTCGTCGATCAGGTTGAACATCGCTGCAGCGGACGGATAAAAGGGTGATCCTTCGTATAAAACCAGGGTTGCGCCGACCGCCAGACTGCTCACCAACCAGTTCCACATCATCCAGCCACAGGTGGTGAAGTAACAAATGCGGTCGGAGCGCCTCAGGTTGGTGTGCAAGACCAATTCCTTGAGGTGCTGAATCAGCGTGCCCCCCGCACCATGAGTGATGCATTTAGGTACACCGGTGGTGCCGGACGAGTACAGGATATACACGGGGTGGTCAAAGGGCAGTCGTGCGAAGTCAATCTCTGACGCATCGTTATCGATGAAATCTTCCAGCCACACCGCGGCATTGATTTTCTTCAGTTTCGCCTGCGGATTCAGGTAAGGCACAACCACCGTTTTGGCGATGGATGGAATGGCCTTGACGATGCTCCGGACCTTGTTCAGGCAATCAAAGGTCCTGCCCTTGTAGCTGTATGCAGCGGCACAAAATAGTACCCTGGGCCGGATCTGGCCCAGGCGGTCGACCACCCCGGCGATGCCAAAATCGGGTGAACAGGAGGACCAGATGGCGCCGATGCTGGTCGCCGCCAGCATCGCGATCACGGTTTCCGGCAGGTTGGGCATGTAGCCGGCAACGCGGTCTCCGGTTGCGACACCCTGGGCTTTCAGTGCGGCAGCTGTTTTGGCTACTGCTTGGTATAACTCCTGGTAGGAGAATTCTGCCGTCCCGCCTGTTTCGGATTTGAACGCGATAGCGGTCTGGTCGTCACGATAACGCAGAAGATTTTCAGCAAAATTCAGGCGCGCAGCCGGAAACCACTTCGCGCCCGGCATTTTATCGATGTCGGTGACCACGCTCGTGCCGGGGTAACCTACAACTTCGCAAAACTCCCACACGGCCCGCCAGAATTCGGCCGGGTGTTCAATCGAATAACGGTGCAGGTCGCGGTATTGGCTTATACCAGGACCCAGCTCCTTGTTTACCAGCTCCATGAAACGGCAAATGTTCGCCGTCTGACGGCGTGCAGGCCCCGGGGACCAGATGGGATCACTCATGATTTAATCAAGCAGTTTTTCCAGTTCGGGAATGATCTTGAACAGGTCGCCTACCAGCCCGATATCCGCAATCTCGAAAATGGGTGATTCGGAGTCTTTGTTGATGGCCACAATGGTGCCGGCGTCCTTGATCCCGGTCACATGCTGAATAGCTCCTGAAATACCGAAGGCCATGTACAGGTCCGGGGAAATAATCTTGCCGGTCTGCCCGACTTGCATTTCATTGGGTACATAGCCGGCATCTACCGCGGCCCGCGAGGCGCCGACTCCGGCGCCCAGCTTGTCAGCCAGGCTGTAAATCACCTTGAAGTTTTCCTCACTGCCCACTCCGCGGCCACCGGAAACCACCCGTTGCGCGCTCTGCAGGTCGGGGCGTTCTCCGCCACCGGATTTCAGGCCCACATAACGTGTGTGCTTAACGGCGTTGCTGCTGGCGCTACGCACCTCAACAGATCCGCCTCCCGTGGTGGCGGCGGCTTGCCAACTGGCTATGCGCACGGTTGCGACTACCGTGGCGCCAGCGGGCACCTCGACATCGATGATCGCGTTGCCGGCATATATGGGGCGCTTGAACGAGGTGGGAGCATTCACTGCCATGATGTCACTGACCTGGTTCACACCCGCGAGGGCTGCGATACGCGGCATCAGGTCTTTACCCAGGGTGGTTGAAGGCCCAAGCAGGTGGCTGTATCCATCGGCAATGGCCAAGACTTCATTGGCCCAGTTGGCGGCAATCGGCGCCGACAGGTGTTCGGCATCAACTGCGATCACCCTGGCAACGGATTCCAGCGAGGCCGCTTCCGCGGCGATTGTTTCGATTCCACTGCCAAAAACGGCGATATCGATGTTCCCGCCGATGGCCTGGGCGCAAGTGACACATTTGGCCGTGCTGATATTCAGTGACTGGCCGTCATGTTCTGCGATGATCAATATTTTGCTCATAGCAAACCCCTGTTTTTCAGTTCTTCCACCAACTGGGCGGCGTCTTCCACCATGATGCCTTGCTCGCGCTGTGGCGGCGGCGCATAGTGTCCGATCTCGAGGTTGCCTTCAATTGCAACACCGAGTTCTTCCAGGGATACGACATCCATGGGTTTGCGCTTGGCCTTCATGATGTCCGGCAGCTTGACGAAACGGGGCTCATTCAGCCGCAGATCTACCGTGACAACGGCGGGCAGATCAATTTCTATGGTTTCCAGTCCTGCATCGACTTCACGGACAACGGTGGCCGAATTACCGTTCAATTCGAGCTTTGAAGCAGAGGTCGCCTGTGGGCGCTCCCACAAGGCGGCCAGCATCTGGCCAGTCTGGCAGTTGTCATCGTCGATAGCCTGTTTACCGAGCAGAACCAGGCCCGGGTCTTCACGCTCGATGACTTTCAGGAATGCCCGGGCGGTGCTCAGCGGCTGCAGCCCTTCGGATGTTTGGATCTGGATCGCCCGGTCTGCACCCATGGCCAGCCCGGTACGCAGCTGCTGCTGGCATTCGTCGCCACCAGCCGATACCACGATCACTTCTTCTGCGTTGCCGGCGTCCCTGATTCGCAACGCTTCTTCAAGCGCGATTTCATCGAAAGGGTTTACACTCATTTTGACACCATCGGTGTCGACACCGCTGCCGTCGGCCAGGACGCGGACGCGTACGTTGTAGTCCACAACGCGCTTGATGCCAACCAGTATTTTCATCGATATTTTAACTCCTTACATGTTTTGGTAATTTGGGCCACAACCGCCTTCGGGCGTGACCCAGTTGATGATCTGGTACGGATCCTTGATGTCACAAACCTTGCAGTGCACACAATTGGACGCGTTGATTTGCAGGCGCCTGCCGCCGTCTTTTTTCACCCTGTCGTCCGCAACCATTTCATACACGTTGGCCGGGCAGAATCGTGTGCAGGGATTGTCATATTCTTCCGCGCACCGCGTGGTACAGATATCGGGTTCCAGGATCCTCAGGTGCACTGGCTGGTCTTCATCGTGCTCGGTTGCCGCGAAGTAAACCGAAGCCAGGCGGTCGCGTGGTGGCAGGTCCCGGTCCACCCACTTGCGGTCAGGGGCTGTGTAGCCATCCCGTTGCTTCAGCGTGGAATCATCGGCGTGAATGGGCAGAGTGGTCGGCAGCTTGCCCAGGGTGACGGTCTCGATCGCGGACCGGATAAACCCGCGCCAGAGACCCG
>SMWK01000236.1 GCA_004356895.1 Gammaproteobacteria bacterium | reverse complement strand
GCCTGAATACCGTTCGCACCTTCATAAATCTGGGCGATACGCACATCGCGCACGATTTGCTCGACTCCCCACTCTTTCACGTAACCGTGACCACCGAACACCTGCTGGGCAATGACCGCACAGTCGAACCCTCTATCGCTCAAGAACGCTTTCGCTACCGGTGTCAGCAACTCAGCCAACGCTTGAGCGTCAGTGTCCTTCGCGTATTTCGCGAGATCGAGTTGCATACCCACAAACAAGGCAAACGCGCGCCCGCCTTCGGTAAGGGTTCTGACGGTAAGCAACATGCGCCGTACATCCGGGTGCACCAACAGGCTATCTGCCTGCGCACCCGGATTCTGTGGACCGAGCGGTGAGCGCCCCTGCAGGCGTTCTCTGGCATAGGACGCTGCCTGCTGATAGGCGAGTTCTCCCGCGCCAAGGCCCTGTATGCCTACCGACAGGCGCTCGTAGTTCATCATGGTGAACATGCATTCGAGACCCTGATTCTCCTCCCCGATCAAATAACCCACTGCTCCATCGAAGTTCATGACCGATGTCGCGCTACCCTTGATTCCCATCTTGTGCTCGAGAGATCCACTGGCGAGTGTATTGCGTTGCCCTGGCTCGCCCTCCGTCGTGGGCAGGTATTTGGGCACAATAAACAGCGAAATTCCCCGACTACCCGCCGGTGCTTCGGGGAGCTTCGCAAGTACGAGGTGAATGATGTTCTCGGCAACATCGTGTTCACCACCGGTGATGAAAATTTTCGACCCCGTCAGGCGGTATGTACCATCACCCGCCAGTTCCGCCCGGGTGCGCATGATGCCGAGATCGGTACCCGCATGAGGCTCGGTAAGGCTCATGGCACCCGTCCAGGTGCCACTGTAGAGCTTCGGTAGATAAAGCGCCTTCTGCTCGGGGCTGCCGTGTGTGTCGATACAGATGGAGGCGCCCACGGTCAACGTGCAGTATAGATAAAGGCCCGTATTCGAACCCCAGAACATCTCCTCGATCAAACAGCCAAGCAGCTTAGGCATGCCTTGGCCGGAAAATTCGGGGTTGCCCGACAATCCCATCCAACCACCGCTTGCGATCTGTCGGTAAGCTTCCTTGAACCCCGCCGGGGTTTGAACTTCACCGTCCTGCCAGCGACAGCCTTCCTCGTCGCCCGACTGGTTGAGGGGTGCCATAACGTCTGCAGCGAGCTTCCCGCCCTCGGTGAGTACAGCACGCACGACATCGTCACTGAAGTCGGCAAACGCCGGTATGCCTTGCCAGCTCTCCTGAACCTTGTACAGCTCAAACAGCAAAAATTCGAAATCGCGCTCTGGCGCCCTGTATTCCAACATTGTGATCTTCCTTCCCCGGCAAACACTCTGCCCATTCGTTGCGATCAGACCGCAACAACCCATTATTGACGGGTTAAGTTATCTTGTCAGTGTCTCTGCCGATTGGGACAGGACACCAGCTTTAGCTAGTTCCTGTCTAGAATCGGGAACTAGCTAGTTCCTGTCCGGAAATTCGCTCCTGCGAATTTTCCTCCGTCGGTTTTCTACGAAAACCTCGCATTTTCCTCCGGAAAATGTCGCGAACGCAGTGGGCATCCCTGCCCTCCACTAGTGCGGTCTCAGAATGCTCCGCATTCTGGACAGGCACTAGCTAGGGCGAGGTTAACGCCTCATCGCTGATGGACATCAACACATCCGCACCCGCTTCCAAGGCCGCCTTGTGTGACTTGGTGCGCGGTAGAATCCTCGCGAAGTAGAACCGGGCTGTCGCGAGTTTCCCCGCCAGATACTGATCGCCTTCCGGTCCCGCGGCAGCCGTTTGGGCAATGCGCGCCCAGCAGTATGCCAACGTTACATAACCACTGTAGAAGAGATAGTCCACGGCCGCCGCACCAAGCTCGTCGAGATTCTCTTTAGCTTTGTTCCCTAATGGCAACGTCAGACCGGCCCACTCCCTGGCGGCTTCCTGCAGTTTTACGGAGATATCCGGCAAGGGCTCCTTGATCGCCTCGGCCAGATCATTGATCTCGCCGATGAACGCCATCAAACCCTTCCCTTGCGTCAGCAGTACCTTGCGGCCCAGTAGATCCAGCGCCTGAATCTGGGTGGTGCCTTCGTAAATCATGGTGATCCGAGCATCCCGCACGTATTGCTCCACCCCAGTTTCCCGGATGAAGCCGTGACCGCCGAAAATCTGCATCGCGTGGTTCACCGACTCGAAACCGAGTTCCGTGAGAACCCCCTTGACGATCGGAGTCAGGAAATCGAGTAACTCCTCCGCACGCGCTTGCTCTTCGCCTCGGCAGGCAACCACTTTATCTGCAAGCTGGGCGGTGTAGTAAACCAGCGCACGCCCACCCTCTACGATGGCTTTCTGAACAAGAAGCATGCGGCGCACATCCGGATGAACCAGGATCGGATCCGCCGGGCGATCCGGGGCTTTCGGTCCGCTGAGCGAGCGCATCTGCTCACGGTCCGCTGCATAATCGGCAGCCATGAGGTAAGCCGCCTCAGCAAGGCAAACCCCCTGCAAACCGACCACGATGCGGGCGCCGTTCATCATCGTGAACATGTAGCGCATGCCTTCGTTAGGTTCTCCGATCAGATAACCCTTTGCCGCATCGAAGTTCAGCACACAAGTGGCATTGCCGTGAATGCCCATTTTTTTCTCGATACCCCCGCAACTGACACTGTTTCGCGAGCCATCGAGATTGATTTTCGGCACCACGAACATCGAAATACCCCTGGTACCTGAGGGTGCATCGGGTAACCGTGCCAGAACCAGATGCAGGATGTTTTCGGCCATGTCGTGATCGCCAGCCGAAATGAAGATTTTGGTACCGCTGACGGCGTAGCTACCATCCGCTACAGGTACCGCCTTCGTCTTTGCCAGGCCGACATCTGAACCGGCCTGGGCCTCGGTGAGACACATGGTACCCGTCCATTCACCCGTAAGAAGTTTCGTCAGAAAAATCTGCTTCTGCTCATCACTACCATGAGACTCCAGCGCATTTATCACGCCTCGTGACAAACCCGGATACATGGTCCACGCCATGTTGGCACTGCACATCAGCTCTTCGAGAATAATGCTCACGCTGTCCGGCAAGCCCTGACCCCCGTATGCTGGATCACCACTCATGCCTGCCCAGCCGCCTTTGATGTACGTCTCATACGCCTGCTTGAAACCATCGGGCGTGATCACCTGGCCATCAACAACTCGGCAACCCTGTGCATCACCGCTTTCGTTCAGCGGTGCCAACTCCGTTTCCGTAAAACGAGCAGCCTCGTCAATGATTGCATCGATGAGTTCGCGGTTGGGAGGGTCTTGCAATCCAAGGGATCGATAGTGCTGCTCATAACGCAACACATCGTGAATCAGGAAACGCATGTCATTCAGGGATACCGGCATCTGCTCTCCTCTCAGAGCCTCAGCGTCTCACGAAGCGGGGCGGGCACGTTACCTCGTGAGCTTATCAAAGTCTCGCGAATTTGCAGGGTGCTTCCCTTCCAGGAAGTATGGTAATTCGCCACCGTGGGTGAAGAAATCCTGATTATTTTCCAGGTTTGATCCCACGAGGATGCGGCTTTTTTTCAGGAGTACGACTAACCGCCTGCTGAGAATCAGGCCCACAGGGGAAATCCACTGTTGGATGGGGCAATGTCCATGCGCCCTCAATCTGTCATCTTGACTTCGGGGTCGTGCTCGATCAGGCGAACTCGTCGAGCAGGAAGCCGAGCATCTCATCGGCTGTTTTGACGACCTCCACATTTGCCTGCACTTGCCGCGAGTATATTTTCAAGCTGATCAGCGAGTCCGACATTTCATCCAGGCCAGTGGGACGTGGGGCTGCTTCAGTGCCGTCATTCGAGTCAACATTCAGCTCCGCGATTTCCTGCGCGGCATGGCTCATTCCCTTGAGTGCGGACTGAATGCCGTTGACCCCGGTCAACATGGGGTTAACTGCCATAATCCACCTCTTTTAATCACAATCAATGCCGAACCGGTTGGCGCTAGCTTTCGATTGCTGTTCATTCAGCCTAGACAACCACCTGCTCGCACGCGTGATTTCCTACCAGAATTGTGAACCAGTTCTCACTTCTCCTTCCTAGCTACGCTTCTTGGCAGGCACGCGCATTAGCCGATGATTATCGCCGTGCGTTTTCGAGCTTTTAACTCGCTTTTTCCCCACGTATGCATGTTGTGTGATCAACGTTGTGAATCGAACTCCAATATAGATCTCTGCGAGTATTGCCGCGACGCGCTGCCGTGGATTCGACACGCTTGCCACCGCTGTGCCGAGCCTCTGCCGCTTGATGCGATTGATTCCAGGGTATGTCTCACATGCGCCAAGAATCCGCCGCCGTTCGCCAGAACGATCGCTCCGCTCCGTCTCGAGAGTTACCCGCGACACTGGGTGCACCAGTTGAAGTACGGCGCGGGACTGGCTGAAGGACGGTTATTGGGCACGTTGCTGGCCGATCACCTGACGAAAACATACCGCCCAGAGGAGTTGCCAGATTATCTGGTTCCGGTGCCGCTCAGCTGGCTGCGTCTGGCCGCACGTGGACACAATCAAGCAGTAATCATTGCGATCCCAATCCAACGAACGTTGCATATCCCACTGTTGCGAACTGCAATGATTCGCAAAGGCCACGTGGCTTCACAGCAGCAGCTGAGCCGATACGCGCGTCTCAAGAACCTCAGGGGGATATTCGTCGCGCAACGGGAGTTTTCCGGGGAAACGATTGCGGTTGTAGACGATGTCATGACCACTGGAGCCACTGCAGCTGCTATCGCTTCCGCGCTGCTGGCTGCTGGCGCTGGTTCTGTTCACATCTGGTGCCCGACGCGAACACTACTGAGCTGATAAACTCTCCGGTTCATGCGAACTCGAATGCCGTTCATTATCCTGCTAACAGGTGCGCGCTGGCTCAGCGCCCCCTGCTCAGGTGCCGCAACCAATAGCTCAACCCGCGATGCTGAAACTCATCAGAGGTTACGGGCAGCGGTAGCCGCGAACTTCCGCGAGCCATTCGCAAAACTCAGTGAACATTATCTTCAGGTCAGCGGCGATTCTGTGCAGGGCATTTTTGGCAGCTCGGGAATGCTCTCTGCGCAAATTCAACAGGGTGCGCCTTTTGATCTTTTCTTCTCAGCAGACAGCGAACGTGCGCGTGACCTGGTGACTTCCGGGCACGCATCGGGAGAGCCATTCACGTATGCACGAGGTCGTCTGGCTCTCTGGATGCCAGGAGGGATGCCAGGAGGGAAG
>SMWK01000235.1 GCA_004356895.1 Gammaproteobacteria bacterium | reverse complement strand
GATGTCCTTGCAGGTGGCGCAAATCGTCACGAAGCCACTGAGCACTCGGGTGAGCGCATTCTCGAGCTTTTCCCGCGTTTCCTTGAGCTAGCTCGGTAATATCGATGCTAGTGACCAGGATCTTCTCGACTGCGCCAGACTCCCCAAATATCGGGGTAAAGGTATTCTGTACCCAGGTACTGGGACCATCATCCTGCTCGTACTTGGCCTCCGAGGTGAACGGGAAACGACTCTCCACGCAGCGTCGGAACTCGCCGATTGCACCTTTGAGTAAGCGGATGTTGTCCTTGGATACGCCGCCAAAATCGGCCAGCTCGCGGTCTAGCACCTGCCCTTGGGTAGGATCCATGTGCTGTGCCGAAAGCTCGTTAAAGGCTTCCCAATAAAACCTGCCGTCCGGTGTCACCTTGATGATGGTAATCGGTGCACCGATGGCATTTATATCCACCACAAATCCTTGTTCAGGTTCAGTTTTCATTTCGGCCTCTTCCCTGACTAACAGTCTGCATATCCTAAACACCGAAAGGTTAATGACTTACATACTGCCCTTTGGAAATGATAGATGATTTAAATCGGAAGGCGCTGCATCTGTGTCAATAGGTGTGGCCGAAATCGCTATCCTGCTGCGCCAACGAGTGTGGAAACCTTTCCCACATTGAACCGGCGCCGAGGCTGAGAAGCACGCAGCTTGCGAAGGGTTTGCTCCTTCGGACGAAACCCACGCGATGGCCTCTTCCCGATCTTGAAAAACCCTCATGTTGGAGTTCAGTTCTTCGTTGAGTGTGGTCGCCATTCGCGAAAATCCTTAGTCGAGATCTCCGTTAACAAGCATTGCGATTGAGAGCTGGAGCATATCTGTATTAGTTCGCCGCCTCAGATCTACGATCTTTCGGACAGCGCCCGTCAGCTGCTTGAAAACTGCAAAGCCATGATCTTACAGCTCGTTGTGCGTGAATCTGTAGTCAGTAAAGCTCGTCTATTCCGAATAAGGAAATCATTAAAGATTTATCCGTTGCGGCCGATCAAGAGGTACGTAATGTTGAAAGTGTCGCGGCAAAGGGCAGCGAGCCTACCTTTCGTGCTAGTTATTCAAGGAGGAGTAATCTCATGAACAAGACACTACGGTTTGTCGTTGCAACGCTCATGCTGTGCAGCGGCAGTGCTTTTTCCGGTGTTGAAGACAACATCAAGATCGGCGGATTTGCTTCGGCTGCGTACGCTGTTAGTGATTCGGTGGATCCCTACAGCGAAAGGATCGATGAAGACGGAAGCTGGGATGAAACGCGTCTTGCCTTGAACATTTCCGCAAAAATTTCAAACAAACTCTCGTTTGCAGGCCAGATACTAATGGCAGGCAGGGAAAATAACTTCGATGCGCACGCGGATTGGGCATTTGGGCGCTACAAGTTCAGCGATACCACTTCTGTCTTGTTCGGTAAAATAAAATACCCAAGTACGCTGTTTTCCGAGTTTTACGATGTCGGCTACCTCTATCCATGGTCGTCCACACCACAGGAACTCTACAATTTAGAAGTTGGCGGCTCTGGGGCGGTGTACGAGTCGGTCAAAGGCGCCAGTCTTTTGTTCACGATGATGCCCGATGAGATCGAGTATGTTTTTCAGCCCTTCGTCGGCAATGCCGATATGGAAGACGGCACAATGAAAAAGTTGGTTGGCTTCATGGTGAGTGCGAATGGAGATAACTTTCAGGTCAAAGTGGGGTACAACCAGGGTGAGTTCCACCCAGGCGGCGGTCATGGTGACGGCGGCGAAGAGGGCGAGGAAGGTGTTTTTCACGATTTTGACGACGAAACCCCCGACAAGGAAACCTGGAATTTTGGCGCTAGCGGTGAATTGGGAAATCTGGTCGGTTACGTCGAATACGCCCGCATAAAGTACGACGGCTTTAGTGGGTTGGATACCGATGCAGGGTACGCGACACTGGGTTATAGGATAAATAAATTTCTGCCACACATAACTTTTGCCAGCTTCGAGCAGGATAATGGCCGTGAGCAGGAAAGCGTCACCCTCGGGGTGAAATACGCGTTGACGGACAACGCTTCCTTGAAAGTTGACTGGAGTGTTATTGATACGCAGCCCCCGGAGGAAGATGACGGTGAAGGCTGGCATGGAATAGAGGCTACTGGACTATTTTTTGACGGTACCGACGATGAGGTCAATATCGTATATCTCACGTTAGATGTCCTGTTTTGAGAGGTGGCGAAGATGTTTAACCAATTCAAGAAGATCAGTTTTACGGTGCTCCTCAGCGCACTATGCACCTCGGCGATGGCGGACGTGGTGGTCGTTGCTCATCCAAGTGCATCAGACGCTTCCATCATTAAGCCGGTGATAAAGAAAATTTACCTGGGCCGGATGAACACTTTCCCCAGCGGGAGTCCTTTGGTAGCTGTTGAGCAGCCCTCCGATAGTCCAACGATGCAGGAGTTTCACAGCAAGGTAACCAAAAAGACACCCGACCAACTGCGTTCTTATTGGGCCAAGATGGTGTTGTCCGGTAAGGGTATCAAACTGGATGTCCTGCAGGGTAATGCCGCGGTTAAAGCATGGGTGGCCAGTCATCCTGATGGCTTGGGTTACATTGACGCGAGTCAGGTAGATGATTCGGTTAAGGTTGTCTACACACTGAAATAGCGTCTGTTCCCAATCAGGCTGGATGTGTTGTAGCGAAATACCTGGACGGTCGAGCTTCCAAACAAACACGTGCTCAACGTCCTCCATCGCGAACGACGACGTGAGCGCGCTTTGGTTGGCCATCGGCGTTGTCAGCAGTAACTGCGAGTGAGTCGTTCACGATGCTGTAAGGATGGCCAGCAGTCTGAGGAATCCCAGCCCGATGCGTTGTAGAAGATCGTCCCGTCATCGGGAAAATGTGCGGCCAAGCACTGAAGCACCAACACTCGATTGTGATGTGGTGCAAGTCATATCAACGAACTGCGGTTGGAGCACCCGCGTCAATGGGGAGGCTGTTGGTTAGTGCTGTGTCTGCCGTAGAAGCGGTCAGGTCAAACCTGACCTCTTTTGCTTCAGCCGGTCAGCGCTTGGTAGACTTTGCTCAGCGCTTCCGGCAGATCCTCGATCTCCTCGATGACCATGTAACGACTTTCCTGGCACATCCTTTTCAGGTAGTCGTTACCTGAGCGGTCCACGGTGACACAGAAAGTTTCGATACCTTTCTCATGGGCTTCGCTCAACGCCTTGGCGGTGTCCTGCACACCATACTCGTGTTCGCCACGCTCGGGCCCATAATCGGAATCCTGAGGAAACCCATCGCTGATGATGAGTAAGACTTTGAGGGCGTTGCCGGAGTTGACAAGTTTGGTCGTCGCATGCCGGATGGCTGGACCCATGCGAGTGCTGCGTTTCGGTTTCATTCCGGCAATGGCTGCGAGCGTTCGCTGGGTGAACGGTTCATTTGGCTCCTTAGCGACAAAAAACTCCACGCAGTCTCTCCCGTAACCGGAAAAACCGTAAATACCGTAGCTGTCGCCAAGCTGCTCGAGGGCGGCTGACATTACCAGCATGGATTCGCGTTGCACGTCGATGATGCGGCGCCGTGGTTCTTCCTCGGTGTTGTAGTCTGGAGAGTAAACATCGTCGTCATCGGAGAACGGATCTCTCAAATTCGGAACCTTGCCATCGTCGAGGGGTGTTGTCGGTGGCTCTGGCGGCTCGATCGGGTCATCGGTAGATGCTGACAGATCCACAAGAAACGCTGCGCAGACATCGCGGTGCATGCGTTCGCGACGGCTGTAAACACGATCGTCGGGTGTTTTCCCGGCACGCACATCCTGGCGTGCCTGGATCAACGCGTTGAAGTCGAGCTCGTCGCCGTCTGCAACTCGGTACATGCGTTGAAACGCCAGGGGTTTGATATGTTCCAGCTGGTGCTGGACCCGATGGCGGTGCGTATCCACCACCTTTTTCAACGCGCCCAGGTCCGCCTCCTCAGCAGGTGCCAACCGTTCTTCGAAGAGTCGACACCAGCGTGGCAGATAGCGATGCGTCAGATAGTCCCACTCGTCATAGCGGTAGCTGCGGGTGCCGGTGCGGTTTTCGCCCAGCGCATCACGAATGGCGGAACGTTCCATGTCGATGCGCCGCGACTGCATGTCACGTTCGTTCTTGAGCGACCTCAAATCGATCGCTTCTTCGCGAATGTCACCCTCGCCCATGTTGTCACGCTGTAGTGCATCAACGCCCTCGTCTTCCAGCATCTCTACCGTCAGGATCATTCCATCCATGTCGGTAAGCTCTTCCTTCCAGTTCTCCAGCCGTGCTTCACGTTGCAGCCAGTTGACAGGTGAGTCGACGGGCTCCATGAGTGGTTCGTTTTCAATCCACTGAGGCAGGAGTCCAGAACAGTGTTCATAAACATGAATAGCTGCTGCCGCTGCATCGTAAACGTCTGTGTCCGGCTCGCGGATGCGACCGAGAAGATCGATCATTTCTGATAATGAACCACTCGCGTCCAAGCCCTCGAGACTTGACCTGCTTGCACCCTGGAGATAACACCCGCCGGCATCGATAAGTGCTGAAAAAGTATCTACCAGTCGGGGGGGATGAGCTTGCAGCAGCCGCGCGCGGTAGTCGGCGAAGTGTTTAGCCATGCCGGGGTAGTGGCGCAGTACTTGAGCATCGATGCGAGCGCCCTCGAAGAGTTCGAAGAGCGCAGCGATAGCGCCAGGATGCTCGAAGTGCCTGAACATCAGCTCGAAGTCACCCACACGAATACCAGGTTCTGGTGAAGGAACTGCGAGTGCGGGGATTCGTTTGCGGGCGACGGCGATGGAGAAGTGCAATGTGCCGAATTCACGAACGCCGAGCTGTTGCATCACTAGCACCCGGTAGGCGCTTCGTTCGCCCTGTAGAACGTCCGGCAGGTAGAGAGTGTCGTTGGTTAATGCGGCACCATCTTCTGGCACCTGCAAGCGACGACTCGTAAATTCGCTGGAGGGTTTTAAGTGGAAGTATCGCCCCGCGATGCCTTCGGCGAACAATCCCAGGCTAACCTCTACCTCATCCAGCGCAATCACGGGAGGAGAACAATCATGGAAGAACTGCGTCAACGATGTCGGCGATTGCCTGCTGCACGTGACCGTCGTCGGATACCGCGTTGACGATGGCGATGTCTGCTGCGCGCCGCGGGGCGATGCCGTTGTTGATGAGTTCGCCGGTATAGGCCAACAGGCGCGTGCTTACTCCCTCCTCAAAGCCGTGTTCGCGAAGGTGCCTGACCTTCTCGCCGATCACGGCCAGGCGTTCGGCGATTTCCGAATCCACTCCGGACTCGTGAGCGATGATGATGGCCTCCTGCTTTCGATCGGGGTAGTCGAAAGTCAAACTCACGAAACGCTGCCGCGTACTCGGTTTCAGGTCTTTGAGCACGCTCTGGTAACCGGGGTTGTAAGAGATCACTAACAGGAAATCTTCGTGGGCCGTCACGAGTTCTCCAGTTTTATCGATGGGCAGAAAGCGACGGTGATCGGTTAGCGAATGGATAAGCACGGTTGTGTCTTTGCGAGCTTCAACTATCTCATCCAGGTAACAGATTGCGCCGGTGCGCACAGCCGTGGTCAATGGGCCGTCGCTCCACACGGTCTCGTCTCCCTTAAGCAGGAATCGTCCAACCATGTCGGTGGCCGTCAGATCCTCGTGGCACGAAATCGTCACCAGTGGCAATTTGATATCGACCTGTTTCTCCTCGCGATATAAGCGCCAGGTCATGTACTCGATGAATCGAGTTTTACCACAGCCGGTTGGTCCTTTGAGTAACACAGGCAGTCGGGCTTCATAAGCCGCCCGGAACAACTCGACTTCGTCGCCCAGTGGAAGGTAGTAGGGTTCCAGTGCCAGATAAGCGGGGCTGATCGATTCGCGGTTAGCAGACATAGGTACAACCAATAATGTCAGTTTGGACTTTCATGCAGTGCTAAAACGCTCGTTGCCCTTCTTGTAGGTGAAGAAGTTAACCGCGGGATTGCGGTTGACCAGCGGCCGGCCGCGCATGGCGTGGCTCATGGAGCGTACCTCATGCTCTAATTCCGTTAGGATCGTTCCGGTTTGCGGATCCACAATGTACTGGAAGCGGTACTGGTGCTGGTCTGACTCTTCGGAGATCAGTTGCCGTTCGGCCAGGTACTTGTGCGGTCCCGAGAAGTTCGAAACGTAAACCGCAATATGATGACCGTCATAGTCGGCGATTGCCTCATCGGTTTCGCTGAATATCAGTTCCTGGTTGTAACCCATCTGTACGCGGACCTTGGCTTCCTCGTAGACAACACTGCAGCCCATCACCTGCTCGTAGAATCGGGCGATTCCCGGTGTCGTATCGGGTGGCACCTGCATGTCGATGTAGGGTATGCCCAGGTCCATGTTGGAAAACTTACCGGCACCGTAGGCCCGGATCTGATTACCCCAGGGGCACGTCACGGCGATATAATCGTCTCGCTCTTCCCAGGCGAACAAGGTGTCCGCCATTGGCTTTGCGATAAATTTGAAACGCTTTTTTAAATCGTCGAGGTCGGGCAGTACGATGGCGATGTGGCCTCGGAAAATCTGTGCTTTGGCCTTTGGCAGATGAAACTGCTGTTCACCAGCGTTGACCCACATGTTAAACGTACCGAAGTCGATGTACGGATCACGGGTGAACCCAAGCCCGGTTACATAAAACAGAGCAGCGAGACCCTGATCTGGTACGGTAAGATTGACGTGCTCGAGCAGTTGCACATTACCCACATCCTCGGTTCTACGGTCGTAGTCGCCCATAATGGTTCCCCGGTGACCTAAGCGCGTGACCGACCACTTTAATCAAAGTGTGCAATCGATACAAAGCGCTTCGTGAGGTCGCCGGGCCGCTGCTATCGGCAAACCCGTTATAGTGCCGGCCTATGAGCCAGGAAGATGAAACCGAAGCGCTGCTGAACGCGACCACGGCACTGGTGCCGCCACTGTTGAACGCGCTGGATGCCTTGAGCCATGCGGGGCGCCACCTGCATCCTCCGCACCTTGCCACCGTCGTTGCGAGCGTCATGCAGTTTCAGGAGCCGTTACGAGTCGGGCTCGAGGCTTTTGCTGAAATCTCCTGGCCAGATCACCTGCAACGATTCCGTGAGCATTTGACGCTTTCAGCAAGTGAAGCGCTAAAGGCGTTCGACGGGCTCGCCAAGTGCACAACACAGAGCAGTCCTGCGATGGGCGCTTACCGGGCGATGAGTTACAACACCCGTGCGGTAGATGCTCTGTATCCCGTGTCGTTGATGTTGCCGCCTGTGAGCCGATTCTTCCTCAATGAAAGCTACCGTGAAGATCAGAGTTTGCTGGAAAAACTCGCGGCTGCCGAGGTGACGCGGGAAGAAGTTGGCATTATGCACGCGGCCAACGATTACCCGGAACGGGGTGGCTTCTCGCTCTACGTGCCGGAGTATTACGATGCCTCAGAGATGATGCCGCTGGTGGTCGCCCTGCACGGCGGCAGCGGACATGGACGAAGCTTTTTGTGGACGTGGCTGCGCGATGCACGCACCCGCGGGGTGATCCTTGTCAGCCCCACATCGCGTGAGGGTACCTGGTCGCTCATGGGTCCTGACGTGGACAGTGCGAACCTGGAAGCCGTGGTCGCTCATGTCTGCGCGCAGTGGCGCATCGATGAGAGCAGGATTTTGCTTACCGGCATGTCCGATGGCGGTACCTACTCTTATGTGCTTGGGTTATGCGAAGACAGCGTATATACACATCTCGCGCCCATCTCGGCGAGCTTTCACCCGCTCCTGTTGGAGGGTACCAGCAGCGCGCGGCTGAAGAACCTGCCCGTGTATCTGGTACATGGTGTGTTGGATTGGATGTTCGATGTGGATATAGCGCGAGTTGCCGAGCAGGCGCTGACAGCCGCGGGAGCGGCAGTCACCTACCGGGAAATCGCAGATCTCTCCCACACCTATCCTCGTGAGGAAAACGCCCGCATCCTCGATTGGTTGATTGACGGTTGACTACCGCAGACGTCGACTCGATGGATTCACGCACCGGGGCTGATGGAGAAGTTCAACTTGCTCGCACTTTGAAATGGCGGACGCTGATGGATGCGGTCGCGGTAGGACTGAAACGTCTCGGCAAGTGTGATGCCATAGATATCTGCCCAGTCTAGACAAGTCAGAAGTAATAAATCCGCGGCTGTGAACGTATCCCCAAGGAGATAGGGTCGTTCCGTCAAGCGGCTCTCTGCCACGGTAACCTGCTTGTTGAATCCGGCGATGGCCGTCTCGATGGCTGCGGGTGCTGCGCCATAGAGTTCGGCAAGATCGCGATGTTTGCGAATGATGTACAGCGTGTGAGCGTCCAACTCCATCTGGATGAACGAAGCCCACTCGTTGTAGTGGGCACGCGCAATCGTGTAAGGCTTAGGCACAAGCCCAGTTTCAACGCCGTAGGTGTCAGCTAGATAGGTGACGATTGCAACGCTCTCAGTGAGCACCAGATCGTCATCCACCAGGACGGGAATCTTCTCCTTCGGGTTGAGCGCACGAAATTCTTTGGTTTGAGTGGCACCGGTGCGCGAACCGATCAGCTCGGGCGTGTATTCGAGACCCAGTTCGTGGATCATCCAATGCGCCCGCAACGTACGCGAGGTAGCGCCTCCCCAGATAGTAATCATGGTGTTTCTCCTGAAGGCGCCGTTTCCCGAGAGCGTGTGAATGTACGCATCGCGTAAGTTACCCGATCTGAAACACTGGGTGAAAATTCTTCCAGGTTCTCGACGTGCCTGAGGCGGGGCAGCAGTCCCTGATTGTTCGCGATCTGTATGCTCAAGCCGGGCCTTGCATTCAGTTCGAGCAACAGGGGGCCCTTGTGTTCATCGATGACGATGTCGCAGCCGAGATAACCAAGCTGAGTGACCTCATAACAACGGGCGGCGAGGCTCAGCAGCTGTTGCCAGTTCGGAATGACGATATCCCGTAGAGGGACACCGGTATCTGGATGCACCTTGACGATACGGTTGTATTGTACCGCCGCAATGCTCTCGCCCGTTCCTATGTCGATTCCAACACCGACGGCGCCTTGATGCAGGTTGGCTTTGCCGTCTGATGACTTGGTAGCCAGGCGCAACATACCCATTACCGGATAACCTTTGAATACGATCAATCGGATATCGGGAACACCTTCGTGACTGATGTGCTCAAAAAGGGGAGATATTCGAACTAACGATTCTACTATGGCGACGTCTGCGCGTCCCCCCAGAGAGTGTAAACCGCTGAGGATGTTGCTGAGATGACGTTTGATGATGTTCAGCTCAATCGTTACGCCGTTACTTTTTACAAACCCGTCTTCCATCAGCGCCTCGATCACAAGAATCCCCTTGCCTCCGCTGCCTTGAGCGGGCTTGATCACGAACTCGGTATGTTTGACCAATTCCTGTTCGATGGATTCGATTTCGTATTGGGTGCTGACGACGTTGAGCAGTTCAGGTACGGGTAAGTTCGCTTTCTGCGCGATGAGTTTGGTTTTGAGCTTGTCGTCGACCAGGGGAAACCGGTCGCGACTGTTGTAACGGGCGATGTATCCGATGTTGCGGCGGTTCATGCCGAGAATGCCCCGAGCGCGCAACCGGCCAGGTTCGATCCAGGCCTTCAATTTTCGGCTAGACCGGCAAATCGGTGTAGCTCGAGCAAGCGGTATCCGGTGTAGCGCCCGAGCAACAAAACCATCGCCAACACACACAGGTGCAGCTCGGGGAAGTTGAATGCGAGATGACGGACGATGTTCTGGTCCATGAGCAGAAAAGCGAGAACGGCCACCAGCAGGCTGCCGCTGCCCTGGATAAGCACCTCCTTGGGACCTTCCTCCTCCCAGATGATGGACATGCGCTCGATGGTCCACGCCAAGATGATCATCGGAAAGAACGAGATGGTGAGACCGCGCATCAGTCCAAGCCGATAGCTGACCACGCTGAACAGAGTAATGATGCCGATCACCAGGATCACCAGCGTGGCGATGCGCGCTACCAGCAACAGATTCAGCTCCGAGAGATAAAATCGGATTAGCAGTCCAATAGCCACCACCAGCACGAAGCTCGCCACTCCCGGCAGCAGTTCGGTCTGCAGAAAAGCGAGCGCGATCAGCACAGGCATGAAGGTCCCGGAGGTACGAACGCCAACAACCAGGCGCATGAATACCACCACCAACACGCCCACAGGGAGCAGCATGATGAGCTTGAATTTGCCCTGCTCGGCGATAGGCAAACTGTAAAATGAATACTCGAAGGCGGAAGTCTGCGCTTGGGACAATTCCAGCATCGAGCGAGTGTGGCTGATCATCGAGAACGACACCCGACTGCGGGTGCCGCCGATGATCTCCAATACCGCGGGTGTGCCCGCCTTCCATAACAGCAGCTTGCTTGTTGCGGCGAGTGGTCCTGTTACAGGATCCACCAGACGCCAGGCGTCTTCGTGCCACACCTGAATGAAATCGCGTAACCCCTGGCGTCTTCTGCCATCTTCGAGTTCCAGCACCTGCACCGTTCTTGCGGGCACCTCAGCGGTAGCCAGCAGGTTGGCCAGTAGCTCCGGTTTTTCATATTTGTCCAATAGCAAGCTGACATTCTGATCGATGGGCACGCGATTCATGCTGCGGATGATCTGCTGAGCGAGGGTGTAAGCGTCTACGGTAATCGGCAGAACGGAGTCGAGCAGTTGCGTAGCAGCGGTACGATAAGGCTCGTCCCAGCTCATCTTTCGCGCGTCCGCAGGGAGCGAGTCAGGGACCAGGTGATCATCGTCCTGGACGATTTCGAGCTTATAGAACAGCACCTGCGGTCCTTCGGCGTTGCGTTTGGTCCAGTGGGCGAGATGTTGGTCGGCGGGCGGTTCGATAAATCCGTATCCAGACGATATCGGGGTTTCGTCGACTACGCGAAAGCCGCTCTGCTCCGGCGGTAGCGTCAAAAAGACCTCTGTCGCACCACCCTGGGCGAAATACTCGACGCGGGCTTCTACCTGCCACACCGTTTGCTGTGCCCCCGGAAGCAATGGAATGCGATACTCCTGGTGGCGGAATGCCGCAGTCCCAATACCGGCGAGTATCAGCAAGGCCACCAGAAACAGGAAGGGCCCTCGCTGCGTCATGAATGATTATTCTCGTTGTGGTTGATATTGAGGCTGAACGAATTGTTTTCCAACGTCAACCAACGCCATGTTGGCAAGGAAGTTACGTCCCAGCATCATCTGCTGGTCCAGGTGTGAGCGATCCGCCAGGGTGAACTCGAACGTTTCCTGAACGTCGCCAAGACGAATTCTCATGGCCACGACCGGACGCCGGGTGCCTTCTCGATCCGCTTGTTGATAGACCCTGACATGGCGGGTGACCGGTCGCTCCAGGAAGGCTTTGTCGCCGTTCAGGGTGAGTTCGAATCGCACCCAGTCGTCACCATCGCGCTCGAATTCGACCAGGTTTTCGGCGTGCATGGAGCTGGAATTGGCACCGGTATCCACGCGAGCGATGAGAAATGAGCCTGGGGGCTCAATCCACACCCGCTCCAACTCTCCAACGACCATCTTGTCGCCGCTCATGACGACGGGCTGGATCGTCTGGTTGGCATCACATTCGTTGGACACGGTGCTGGCGGGCGCTGGGCATAGGGCTACCGCAGCTTGCGGAATGCTGGCAACTTCGATGCTGATGGTTTCGAGCGCTTCCAGTAGATGCTGTTGCGTGCTTTGTTGTTCGACCCTCAGGATTGCCAGCGAGGCCTGGGCCGTGGCGATGTTCGCTTGCAACGCCTCGAGCTGCAAGCTGAGCGCCGCCAGGCTCTGCTGCTGCCGGGCTTGCTGTTCCTTCTGCTGGGCTGTCGTGCAACCCAGCAGCACAACCAGTATGGTGCACAACGCCAGCAAGTTCGTTTGTTTTGCGAGCCGCTTGGAATCGTTCATCAGGTTGATAAACACCACATGACGAGTCGGGAATGCGCCGTAGTCTACTGACCGCTTTTGGGGCTTGATACTGTATATATATACAGTCTATAGTGGCTGACCTACAAACCTACTGGTAAAGATGAGTATTTACCCGTTGTCATGGTAGTCCACAAAGGCCGGGGTGCCACCGAGAATCCAGGCAGTCGCTTCATCGCCCGTACAAGCGTTCCTGAGGACGACGGTTGGAGTCTGGATCCCGAACCGGTAACCAGTCCCAAGACGGAGTTATTCGCGGATCGTACGATCACTCTCATCACAAAAAACCAGTCTCCCGACGTGCCATTCAACCAATCGATCAACCCCTACAAGGGGTGTGAACACGGCTGCGTGTACTGTTATGCCCGCCCAACCCATGCCTATCTGGATCTTTCTCCCGGTCTCGATTTCGAAACCAAAATTTTCTTTAAAACCGGCGTTCGTGAGCGTTTGCGTGCCGAACTTGGTAAGCGGAGTTACACGCCTCAGACGATAGCGATGGGGACCAACACGGATCCCTATCAACCCGCCGAAAAAAAATTGGGGGTAACTCGGGAGATACTGGAAACGTTGCTCGAGTATCGTCACCCGGTGAGCATCGTCACGAAGGGTCAGCTCATCCTGAGGGATCTCGACCTGCTCAAGGAGTTGGCAACACATGGTCTGGTATCCGTCATGATCAGCCTGACCACGTTGAGCCGTGAGCTAAAGACAAAAATGGAACCACGCACAGCGAGCCCGGCGGCGCGACTTAAGGTCATTCGAGAGCTTGATCAGGCCAGTGTGCCTGTGGGTGCTTTACTGGCACCGGTGATTCCGTTTGTGAATGACCATGAGATAGAGGCACTGGTTGCCGCGGGTGCTGCTGCCGGAGTGCGTTCCATGCACTACGTTCTGTTGCGCCTGCCATACGAAGTAAAGGAGTTGTTTGAGAAATGGCTGGATGTTCACTATCCACTCAAGGCGCAACGTGTCATGAACGCAATCAGGTCGACCCGGCGAGGCAAAGCCTACGATTCTACTTGGGGTAAACGCATGCGCGGTGAAGGCGCGATTGCGGAACTTATCGCACAACGTTTTAACAAGGCCTTGAAAGTCAACCATTTGCAAGATGGTAAAATGCCCGAACTCAGAACGGATTTATTCCGATCACCGGGTCACCAACAGATGGCGCTATTCTAGCTCGTCTGTTTGATTCGGTAGCGCAGGACTAACAGGCCGCCGAGTACTGCCCAGGTCAACAGCATAGCCCACTCGTAAGGCCAGATGAGTGCAGAGGGGCTCCAGGGCATATAGGCCGAAAGCAGTGCGAGGGCAAGTACTAACGCGCTGACCCCGACAATACGTGGATAACGAATGCGGAAGGGTCGCTCCATGTCGGGTTCCTTGCGGCGTAGCACGAGAAAGGCAAGCGGTACAAAAAAGTACGCCACCACAACGGCAAAACTCCCGGCGTCGATCAACCAGACGAGTACAGTGCGACCGAATAGTGGCGCCAGGCTGGATAACACACCGATCGCGATGACGCCGACATAGGGGGTGCGGTAACGGGGATGTATGCGGGCGAATATTTCGGGTACGAGCCCGGAATTGGCCAGTGCAAACAATACGCGGCTGCCACCGATCACGAATGCGTTCCAGCTGGTCACGATACCGGCCACCCCGCCGAGTACCAACAATGTACCTGCCAGTGGTGTCCCCCAAAGAGAGGTTGCGGCGTCTCCCGTTGCCATAGAGCTGGCAGCGAGCTCGGTTGAATTCAATCCAAACGCGACGGCGAACGAAATACACGCATACCAGGCGACAGCCATGAATACCGAAATAATCAGCAATCGGCCGATCCGCGCTGGTTCGAGATCGATTTCTTCTGCGGATTGCGGGATCACATCAAATCCCACGAGCATGGCGGGTACCATGATCAGTACACTCAAAATTCCGGTTGCGGGACTTGCGATCCAGGGTTCGGCGTTGCCTGCCTCACCAAATGCGATTGCCCCGGTAACAAGCAGCGCACCTGAGAAGAAGATGAGCCCTATGGCGAAGTTCTGCAGACGTGCAGCGGTTTTGATCCCCAACACGTTCACCCAGGTAACGATGATCGCGCTTACGGCACCGATCAACACAAATCCTAAATCGACGTCTGCATCGAGAACGTTCCAGAGTGTCCCCATGCGAATGGAGGGAACGAGATACTCTATTGCGGTGGGCAGCGCGACTGCTTCGAACAGACACACGTTCACATACGCAAATAGCAGCGCCCAGGTGCACACGAAAGACCAGGTCGAACCGAGTGCGCGATGTGTGTAGACGTGTTCCCCACCCGCTTTCGGCATCGCCGCAACCAGTTCGCTGTAGGTTAAACCGATGAGCAAGATGGCCAAGCCGCCAGCGCCGAAAGCGATCAACGTTCCGAGCGACCCAGCCGTCTGAACCCAGAACCCGGTCATCAATACCCAGCTCCAACCGATCATCGCGCCAAAGGCGAGCGTGATGACTTCGCCACCTTTCAGAACCCGGGCAAAACGGTGGGTAGTTTCAGATGTTGTTTGCATGCGTGTGGCGTCCGCGGGATGGGGTTGTCAGAATGACGAAGCATACCGGAATAGTGAATGATCAAGTGAGGTAGTTGCGGCGTGGGGCAATCAATGGAGTTTTGTCATAGGAACAAAAATTTTTCGATCAAATTGCCAGAAGATGGGGCGTTGGAGCTATATGTTGATGGCTGCCTGCGTAAGAGTCGCGCTCGTGGAAGACGGGAACCACAATATGTCTGGACTAATATAGAACTCGAGTGGGAGGAACATCAGTACATCGAAGCTCGTTACTGGTCGGGCTCGGGGCAGCTTGAAGTCAGGGTCAATGGGGAGATCCTGTTTGCAGGCCACGTGACAGACTGATGGACGACTGGGCGCAACAGCTTTTTGCCCGCTCCTGAAACTGCTTCCTGCAGTTTTCATCCCCAACGAATTACCAATCAGGATATGATGAAGGGCTCGAAGTTGAGGAGGAGAAAGCATGTCCAACGAAGAAACCAGCAAAGAACAGATGTCCGGGTTGTTGGAGCGACAACGTGAGGCATATTTACTTGAAGGTGTGGTCAGTGCAGCCACACGAAGGGATCGTCTGAAACG
>SMWK01000234.1 GCA_004356895.1 Gammaproteobacteria bacterium | reverse complement strand
GTGCTCGACTCACGACCCGTGTCAAACGCTGAATTCCTCATCGGTCGCACGCTCGGCTTAGTGCTGATGGCGTGGATCCCGGGTCTCGTTTTCGGGTTGGTTGTGCAGGCCTTCGGCCTGATCGCGATTTCACTCGGCTTGCCAATCGGTGAACCCGTCGAGCCGTATTCGCTCGCGAACTTTACGCTCTATGCACTTTCTGCTTTTGTTATGTGGTGTTCGGTAGTCGTGTTGCTCGCCGTCCTGATCGGGAATCGTCTACTGGTCGCAGTGGCGGCGTTGGTGCTGTTTGGCCTCCAGATCTGGGGCATCTCACAGTTACCCGTGTACCTGCAGGGACTACTCAGCGCGTTTCCCATAGCGCTTGCGTCCGACATGACGCCTGTGCTGCTTACCGATGGCCAAATTCTGCAGCGGCTGGCTATGTGGATTCTCGCGGCCGGGTTTCTGGTTCTGGCGGTGGCTTTCCATCCTCGCCGTGATGATGGTTCCAAGGCACGTCAGGTGAGCTTTGGCGCTGGTCTCGTGGCGTTGGCCTGCGTGTGCATCGGTATCCAGGCGTCTCTGGCGATTGACGACGTAAACCAACGCAGTACCTGGCTCTCGGACCACGAAGCCCGGCGTGAAGAACCGCGCGCTGACCTGTTGACGATCGAAGGTTCCGTCATTATCGATCCTGGCAGGCAACTCGAACTCGATCTCCAGGTGCGCCTGAAGGCACCGATTGATAAACACCTCGATGTTCTCCTGTTTACCTTTAATCCTGGACTCACGGTGGAACAAATCTCTGCTGGTGGAAAGGATGTGCGCTGGACGCATACCTCCGGTTTGCTGGAAATCACCCTCGAGACCCCCTTGGCAGCGAATGCGGAAACGATGGTGACCCTTGTTGCCTCGGGTAGCCCGGACACGACGTTTGGTTATCTCGATTCGGCGATCGACTTGATGACGGGCAGCGTGGTCGATATCCAACTCATGTTGTTAGGAAATCAAGTCAGCGTATTTGATTCGCGATACGTCGCGCTGATGCCGGGTAGCCGATGGCTTCCTCATGCTGGTAGTGACGTGCCCGGCGACGACGCGCGGACGCATCCAGCCGACTATTTCGAGGTCGACCTCGAGGTTGAAGTACCCGCCGATTGGCTGGTCGCGGGTCCGGGACGACGCCAGGCACTCGCGGCTTCCGGCGATCGGGCTCGCTTCCGCTTTCACCCGGGCGCCCCGTTACCCGAGGTTGGCCTGCTGGCATCGCGTTTCGAACGACGTGCCGCAGAAATTCTCGGCATTGAATTCGAACTGCTGTTTTTTCCGGGACATAGTCGCAATCTCGAACTCTTCGCCGACGCGGGTGGAGTGATCGAGGACCGCCTCGTAGAGTTGCTCAACGATGCCAACAACATGGGGTTCTCCTACCCCTACGATGGATTCTCTCTTGTCGAATCACCAGCTAACCTGAGAGGTTATGGAGGCGGTTGGCGCATGGATACCGTCCAGGCGATGCCCGGTCTTATGCTCCTGCGCGAGACAAGTTTTCCCACGTCGCGCTTTGAGATGGAGTTTCGCAATCCCGAATCCCTCGAGAATCGTGACGGTGGCCTGCTCGGCGCAAAATTATTTGCTATTGAGCGTTATTTCGAAAACGACTTCAGTGGCGGCAATCTGTTTTTCGGCGCTTCGCGTAACTTTCTGCATTTCCAGACCTCGGCTACCGGTGAGGGAGCGTTGGCCATCAATTTTGTTCTGGATGAACTCGTCAACCTGTTGTTGACCGGCAAGCGCGGCTACTTCTCGGCTCATGAATTCAACAAGCAAATCGGTTTTCTAATCGGTCAGACGATGATGGATATCGTGACCGGTCGTACCGATTCCGTCGTCGATGCGGTGATTCGAGCAGCCGTGGACCGGCCTTCCGTCTGGGATCGGGCATTGGGGACCTCATTGACGGAACTCAACCCCACCGATAATCCCAAACAAGTACTCAATGTACTCGCGCTCAAGTGCCAGGCTATTGCAAACTCGATTTTCGACGGTCTGGGACGCGCAAAGACTGCAGCGTTAGTAACCGAGGTTCTAGCGCGCTACCGGGGAGGTCATTTCACCGCCGCCGATCTCGAGCGAATCGCCATAGATCTCGATGCGGACCTCGAACCTCTCATCGGCGATTGGCTCAACGCTGCCGCTCTTCCCGGTTTTCTCACATCAGCCGTGGTTGTCGACCGGTTGGTTGACAACGAAGATGGAATTCCGCGCTATCAGACGCGCGTGCACGTACGCAACGACGAACCGACCCCCGGGCTGGTGCGTCTGCGCTACGCAACAATCGCGCGTACAGATCTGCAAACGGGCAGCGACCTACGGTGGGAAACGACACAACCGCACCGGATCGCGGGATATCAGTCAATAGAGATAGGGATTGTGAGTTCGGCTCCGCCAACGGAGTTGTGGTTGCAGCCTTATCTCGCGCTCAACCGGCAAGATGTCCGACTGACTTTGCCTCGCATCGATGAGCAGGCCAGGGTGAACGACGAAGCGTTGATCGGTGCTCAACTGAGCCTCTGGTATCCGAACTCGAATCAATTCCAGATGGACATCGTAGTCGACGATCTCGACGAGGGTTTCTCCGTTGCCTATGACGATCTCCGCGCCGACGCTCCTGAGGGTGAGTCATCGTTTTTCCTGCCTGAGATCGACATGGACCAGGGACTACCCGAATTTCAAGGTATTCTGGGGCCACCGGCGGTGTGGAGCCGCAGCAGCGATTCGCCAACGAGTTGGGGTAAATACCGGCGCACTGTCGCCTTGGTCAAAAGCGGAACGGGGGATGGACGGGCGGTTTTTACCACAGCCCTGCCTCATCCGGGACGCTGGCAACTCGCCTATCATATTCCGGAAGCAACCGGGAACAAGGCGATTACCGCGCGCGGAACATCCGCGCAACGCCGGGGCGCCGGTGTGGGCGTACAGTCGTCAATTCCATTGAATCTTGGTGACTACAATCTGACTTTGTTAGCCGGTGGAGAAACCTACTCGCTCGAATTCGATGGTTCGGTGGCTGAGCCTGGATGGAACGATCTCGGTCAATTTGAGCTCGGGGAAGGTGAAGTACAGGTTGTGGTCACCGACGAAACCTCGGGGAATGTGGTCATCGCTGACGCCATTCGCTGGCGGCCCTCACTTGCGGATGATCAGTTCGAAAATCTGTCGCAGATAACAAAAAATTAGGATCGGTTGATGAACTCGCGCCTGTGCCTTGCCACCTTGGTTTTATCGCTGATCATGCTGGTGGGATGTGGCGGCAACACGACGACCGCGCCGGTTGAATTCCGCATCCCCGTGGAGGTCGAGAGCATCGGGACCGATGACATCGAGGACCGGATCACCACCACCGGTACGTTACGAACACGAGAAAGCGTCGTACTGAACGTCGAGACACCGGGCTTTCTAATTCTAGGCCGCGATGGTACTGGAGTTCGTCTGGTAGAAGGCTCGAGCGTCGTTAGTGGACAACTCATCGCTGAAATTACCGGTGAGGACGCGCGGCTTGCGGCCAGACTCGACGCGACAAAACGTCATCTGGAATCCGCAAGACGCGAGATGGAACGCCGCCAGCAATTATTCGACCGGCAGCTCATCGCTGAAGAAAATCTATGGCAGGCCCGGGCGAGGTATGAAGACGCACTGCATGACTTCGAAACAAGCGAGCGAACTTTCGAGAAGGCGCATATCACCACACCTATCGCCGGGATTGTGCTTGCGTTGGCACGCGACGAAAATGGCCGTCCCGTCGCGGACGGCCAGAAGGTGAATCTCGGCTTCCAGGTGGCCCGAATCGCGCCAATCGACATTCTCATCGCCGATATCGACCTGGTCGGACCGGAACTCGCTCGAGTCCGTCCAGGCCAAACTGTCCGCATCCGCCACTATGCGTTTGAAAACATGACCATGAACGGAAAAATTCTGCGTCTGTCGCCTTCCATGGATCCGCAGACCCACACTTTCCGGGCAGAGGTCGAGGTTGACAATTCCCAGGGGTTTCTTCGTCCCGGCATGTTCATCGAGGCGGCGATCATTGCCGAACAGCGCATCGATGTCACCGTGGTACCGCGGGACGCCGTCACCCAGAGAGCCGGGCAGAGCGTCGTGTTTGTGATCGACGGTCAACGGGCGGTGCGCCGAAATGTCTCCCTCGGCTTGAGAGACGACAATCAGATCGAAGTGAGGGATGGGGCAGTTCCCGGCGAGCGTGTCGTGGTGCGAGGGCTCGAGACACTCACCGACGGGACCCGGGTGCGGGTGATCGGCCCTTGAGCCTGGCCGACTCGGTCGCGACGCTTGCTACCCGTCGCCCCGTGGCGATCACGGTTCTCGCTTTCGCGATAGCCCTGGTTGGCTTCCTCGCCTGGCAGCAGATCCCTGTCGATCTACTCCCTGATTTGCAAAGCCCAACAGTCGCGGTTTCGATTCGTTCCGGTGACCGTCCACCCACCGAGATGGAACGTATTTACGGCGAACAACTCGAACGACGGTTATTTACCGTGCGTGGTATCCGCGAGATTTCTCAGGTCGCGCGGACCGGGCAGCTGGTGGCAACCGTCGTTTTCGATTGGGATGCCAACATAGAACTGGGGGTCGTTGACGTTCAAAAGGCGGTAGGCCCGATGGCGGCTGATCCCGCGGTCGACGAGGTACTGGTACGACGTTTTGATCCCCGCCAGGCACCGGTACTCACGTTCGGGCTCACGGCGCCCTCGGGCCAACCCGATCTTGCGGAACTCAGGCGTCTGGCACGGCGACAGGTGGCGCCCGGGCTCGAACAGCTTAACGGCGTTGCAGAGGTTTGGGTTACCGGCGGGCGTGAGAAGGAAGTCCGTGTGACCTTGGACCCTTACCGCCTCGAAGCCTTCGACATCACGTTGGCGGCCGTGGAGCGGCGACTCATTGATGAAAACGTCGATATCTCCGCGGGCACACTTGAAGAAGGTTCGGAAGTTTATCTCGTGCGAGGCATGGCGCGCTTCCGTCGGGTTGAAGATATCGAAAGAGTGGTTGTACGGCATATCACCGGTAGCGACGGCGGCCGACAGGCGATTCGAATCTCAGATGTCGGCACGGTTGCGCTCGTCGACCGAGAGATCGATCATCTCGTGCGAGTGAACGGCATCGAGGGTGTAGGGCTCGCGATATATAAGGAAGCGGGGGCCAACACCGTTGCGGTCTCGAAAACGGTTCGTGCAGCGATGGTTGGATTGGCAGAAGACCTTCCAGGCGTCGAGCTGACCGAGGTGAGCGACGACGCCGCACTCATCAACACGGCGTTGGCTGATCTACAATCCGCCGCGGGCCTGGGATTATTGCTGGCCGTCGTCGTACTTGCCATTTTCTTACGCTCGGTTGGCGCGACACTCGTCATCGCCGCCGCGGTTCCGGTTTCGATCCTCGCAACGCTTTTTCTGATGCGATTCGGCTCGCAGAGTCTGAACATCGTCACCCTTGCGGGTCTCGCGCTCGGCGCAGGTATGTTGGTGGACAATGCCATTGTCGTCGTCGAGAGCATCTATCGGCGGCTGGCGGAAGGCGAATCACCTGAGACGGCCGCCGCAACCGGCACGGGCCAGGTGGCAGGCGCCATAACCGCATCCACGCTGACGACATGTGTCGTCTTTTTACCCGTTTTGTTTGTAGAAGGGCTCGCTGCTCGACTCATAGAAGGTATCGCTTTCCGGTGGTGGTCTCGCTGCTCGCCTCGTTAGGCGTCGCCATGTTGCTCATTCCGGCGCTGGCCAGATGGTTCATGCCAGCCCAGAAAGCCACGCAAAGTAAGCCGCCCCGATACCGCAGAAAGCTCGAGGCTCTCGTGCGGTCGTTACTCCGCCGTCCAGGCTTGACCGTAATGGCAGCGATAATCCTTGCCGGTTTGAGTTCATGGGGGTTGGTTGGTCTCGGTACAGAGCTGCTCCCATCGGCCGACCCGCGCCAGTTCTCGCTCAGAATTATCGGGCACCCAGGCCAACGGGTGGAATCTACGGCACGGGTTGTCGAAGGCATCGAATCGCTACTTGAGCAGGCGAGCAACGGCACCCTGCGCGCCGTCCTGTCTGAGGTTGGCCGGTTGCCGGAGGACAGCCGCATGGTTCGCACCGAACTTACCGAGGAGCACACCGCGCGTATCACGGTACGGGTAGCACCATCTGGCCCAACCGGTCGTCAGTTTGCCAATTATTTAGCGCCAATACTCGATGAGATGGAGTCGATAGAAGCTAACTGGGAAGTTGGATCATCGGCTCTGTCCAGCGCCCTCGGCGTCAGCGGGCCTCCGATCGTGGTTGAAGTGTCAGGCCAGTCTTTGCTGGACCTCAGGCGCGGTGCTGAGTTGATCAAGGCAGGCCTGGCGCAACAAAAAGAGTTGTGGAACGTTCGCACTTCGTTCGAAGGGGGCCCACCAGAATTGCGCATCGTGTTGAATCGACCCATGGCCGACGGACTCGGCGTCGATCTCGAAACCCTCTCGCGGGTACTCGAAGCAAGCTTGGACGGTCGCATCGTCACGATGTTGTCGACGGGTGATGAAGACCGTCCCATCACCATTCGGCTGAGGACACCGACGCGGGAGGATCTCAAGAACGTGGTTTTTCAGACCGCTCAGGGTCAAAAAGTGGCGGTGGGTGAAGTAGCGTCCTTTGTCGAGGCGGAGGGTGCCCGCGAGATCTTCCGTCGCAATCAGCGACGCACTGCGATGGTGACGGCACACATTGCCGAAGGGGAGGATTATCCGAGTGCAATTGCCGCTGTTGTTGATACGTTGGAAGAGGTGCAGTTGCCTCCGGGTTTACAGGCGCAATTTCGAGGCGAAGAGGCTGAGCGCGCCCGCACCTTCGGTGAACTGCAACTGGCGGGTATTTTCGCTCTAGTTCTGGTTTTCATGGTGTTAGCAGGGTCTTTCGAATCGCTGATACATCCCGTGACGGTGTTGGCCGCAATTCCACTCGGCCTCATCGGAGTGGCAGCCATGCTTGTGCCGCTGGGCCAACCGATTGGTGTCATGGCAATGTTGGGTTTGATCGTCCTGGCAGGCGTCGCGGTGAACGACGCTGTCTTGCTGTTATCAACCGCGCGCCAGCTCATCATCTCAGGAACCGACCGGGTCGACGCGCTGGTCTCAGCTGCAGGCATCCGGTTGCGACCGATCCTCATGACCACCCTAACCACCGTGCTGGTATTGTTGCCCCTGGTATTTGGTAGCGGTGAGGGGTCGGAGCTTCGCGCGCCAATGGCGATTACGATCATCGGCGGTATCACAATGTCCACCTTCGGCTCGCTGCTGGTGTTGCCCTGTCTCTATCTAGTTCTCGACAGGTTTCGGCCCGGTGGAGGAAACGGCGCAACGGTCCAGGGTTGACGACTTTGTTAAACAGCCATGAGCGACTTTGTTAAATAGCCATGAGCGACTTTCTTAAACAGCCATGAGCAACTCGCAATAAAGTGAATTTCCTGATGCTTTCCATCCGCCGACCGGTCGCCGTAGGGATGTTCTTTCTAGGCGTTGTGTTGGTGGGTGG
>SMWK01000233.1 GCA_004356895.1 Gammaproteobacteria bacterium | reverse complement strand
GTGTTGACTGACACTGCCATCACGCCTCTGTCGGCCCCCAGGTAGTACAGCTCTTGGCCGTCTCGACTCCAGGAAACCATCCCCAAGCCTCCTTCGGTAGACACCTGCCACTGTTCAACCTCAGTGTTCGCGCCGCCCCCAAGGGCGACAGAGCGGACGAAGATTTCACTACGTCCGGTCTCATCCGACCGGTAGGCGAGATAACGGCTGTCGTGAGACAGGCGTGCGGCTATTATCGTGGACTCGGAGCGAGCGACCTCAATTGCTTGGCCATCGCTATCAAGCGGGAGTAGGTACAATACTCCCCCGGCAAGGTCCCACCAGTAAAAGCTCAGGAAACGTCCATCCATGGACCAATCGGTGAGGTTTATCGACCCGCCGGGGTGCTGGTAGATGAGTTCCTCTTCACCCCGGCCGTCTGCAGCCTGTCGATAAATTCCGAAATAGCTGTCGCGCAAAGCGACATAGGCAACCTGGCTGCCGTCTGGAGACCAGACCGGTGATTGCACTCGTTCCAGAGACTGATTGGTAGTGACACGAGTGCTGTTGCCCGTCACCACATCCAACAACCAGAGGTCTGCGGAATCGGCTTCTAAGTCGACCTTGATCACTGCGACGTGCGTGCCATCCGGAGATAAAACTGGCTGGCGATACATCGCCCGCTCGCCTATTTTGTGCGTCACCTTGCCCGCGCGGTCAAACACGGTGAGTACTCTAGCGTTTCTTTCAAAACGTCGGGCGATCCGCTCGGCCTTGGCAGCTTGGGCTTTATCGCCGACCTGGTCGTCGGCGCCAGCAAGGGGCGGCGCCTCATCCTGGCAGCCGAGTAGCGTAGCCATCAGCACGACCGTCGTCGCGATCATGATGGCAAGCTGGTAAGTACTTTTCACGTTCTACCCTCCTTCGCTAAGTGCCGACAAGCAGGCTGGTGGAGAACAACCAGGGGCATGAGGGTATGGTTCGAGTGACAATACTCAGATTTCAACAATTTTGCGGACATAACGACACAACCGTCCCGTCCGGCAACGTGATCATCCGCATAAGCCCGGAAAGAGCGCCGTTCCTGGCACGGCTGGCTTCCACGGTAACTGTCTCGCCGATGGCATTCTCAAAATGGCTCTTGCCGACGTCGCGGGTGCGAAAAAACTTTGGTGACGGTCCCTCGAAAAACCATGTCTCCCCCTAGCCCTGGTCGTTCTTCGCGTCCACGGTCAACTTGACGTGGGGATTCCTCCAATCGGTCTTGATGAGTATGCCGGTCCGTGTGAATCGCTGATCGAAGTCGAACAGCGCCGTCATGTTGTGATGCGCCCACGCAGGCCCCACCAGAGTTAGACTAAGAGCAAGGGCAGCAAGAACACTTTTTTTCATGATGCTGTCCCGGTAGTTTTCAGCAGCCAGGTGACCTTAGCCGCGCCTCAGGCTGGCTACTTGCAGCGAGGATCGGCCGCCTGAACCCCGGCGATCTGCTCACGGGTGAACTCGATTGGTTCGCATCCATGTCCTTTTTCGCAGATCAGATCCCATTGAGGTTCGGCTCTGATATGGCATGCAAAGCAGTTTCCACCAAACCGGTTCACTACATCCACGAACCCGCGCTTGTCTATCACCGTCCCAGCCTCGGAAACATTGAGCTCGAAAAATTCCCAATCCCGAGTCGCAGCGTTGTATCCGGCTCTGTGTTTGACCATCACTTCGCTAGGTACCAGTTGCACCACCGATCCCGGTGGATATGTGGCACCGTTGGGTGAATTTGCAGCAGCAAGCGTACCTTCAAGGTCGCCTAACAGGTTGTCAACGAAGAAGTGACGGACACGCGTCATGTCGTTGACGCAGGAGAAGTTGTCGGCTGTGACGTCGATACCTGCGTTTTGTGTCGCCTCATCAGCCGCGTATGCGCTTCCAGCAAAGGCGAAGCCCGCCAACCAGATTGCGCCCGAAGCAAGTAGCGACATTTTGGTTTTCATTTTGGCCATTCTCCCTGGTTGGTATGTTATGCCCTCAGGCGCTTGCGCTGGGGCGACTCCCGACCTGTTTGCGCCACCGCGCGAGGTTACTCAACCCGTCATCCGGCTTGAGGTTCACAAGTTGCTCGGCAAAATCGATAACACACATGGCGGAAATATCGGCGGCGCTGTAATCGTCGCCTGCGATCATTGCCCGGTTGGCAAGCTCACCATCGAGCCGTTCATAATATGCGTTTACGGCCGCGTCACTTTGAGTTTTTGCTTCTGGAATTTGCGTGAAGCGACCCTTGGCAATCTGCGCAACGACGGCCCCGTTCACCCAGGAAACGCCTATGTTGCGCCCCAGAACCAGTTCTATTCGACGCATATGCATTTCGATGCGAGCAATGTCCTTTGCCGTCGTACCGAATAACGATGGGTCTGGGTGTAGCGCTTCGAAGTAACGGCAGATAGCGATCGACTCCGAAATGCAGGTGCCGTCATCCAACTCCAGGACCGGAATCTGGCCGTTCATGTTTTTCTGCAGAAACTCAGGCGTTTTGTGTTCGCCCGCTTGCAGATCGACAGACACGCGCTCGACCTCGATATCTTTTTCCGCGAGGAACACACGTACTCGTCTTGGGTTGGGTGCGGTGGGATGGTCGTACAGCTTCATGAATAATTCCTCGCGAGCCGGCAAAATTATCTAGAAAGCACTGGCGAGCGTATCACGAGTTTGCCCGATAGCGTCAATGTGCGATTGAGCATCTGGCAATTCCTGGTTCATTGTCAGCACGGCAACATGGGTGACACCGAGATCTCCTAGGTCCTTTAGCCTCTCCACGGTCGTGTTCGCCGGAATGATGCACTCGATTCCGATACTGGCTGGGTCCCGGCCGGCTGCTTTTGCCTTCTCGTGCATTTGTTCGATGTGGTGCTTAAGTTTTTTGGTTGCAAACGGAAACCAGCCATCTGCAATCCGTGCGACTCGGTCGATCACCTGTGGTGCCATGCCGCCAAGCCAGATGGGGATGTGTTTCTCCACTGGCAGCGGGTTCAATCCCGCGTCTGTTATCTTGTGCCAACGTCCGTCATATGAAATGGCTTCGTCCTTCCACAGACGGCGTAGCAGATCTATTTGCTCCTCCGAGCGAACGCCTCGATCGTGGAAGTTGGCGTCGAGGGCTTCATATTCCACTTCATTCCAACCGGTTCCGATACCGAGCCGAAGTCGCCCATTCGAGATCACATCGACACAAGCGGCTTGTTTTGCGACGAGGGCAGTTTGACGTTGCGGTAGGATGATGACGCCGGTCACGAGCTCGATTGTTCTGGTGAGTCCGGCGAGGTAGCCAAAGAGCACAAACGGTTCCTGAAACATGCTCTTGGTCGTATAGGGGCCTTGCCAATCCGGACGACTTTCCGTGTTCGCACCAAGGACATGATCATACGCAAGGATGTGATCGTAACCCAACGATTCCGCGGTGGTTGCGAACTTCGCAATCATAGCTGGATCCGACCCGATCTCTGTTTGTGGGAAAACCACTCCCATTTTCATGTTTCATATTCCTCGTGGTGTGTTTCGTTCCAGTCTTTCAACAGCCCGCGCGTCCGTTCGCGTTCGTCTTCGTTCGTGGTGAACTCAGAGGGTGCAAAGTCGGTTACTCCAACCTCCGCCAGTTCTTCAATTAGATCGCTCACTCGAGACTCGCCTCCGACGAGTGCCAATTCGCCGGGCTCGTTGACACCCTCGCGCTCGAACATCGCTTGATAAGAGGGAAGCTTCGCATACATGCCCAGTGTTTTGGAGATGCGAGCTCGGACATCTTTCTCATCGTCCGTAACACACACCGGAAGTGTCGCGATGATTCGTGGTGAAGGTCGACCGGCGTCCTCAGCGGCTTCGGTCAGCTTAGGTCTGATGTGCTCGCGAATGGTTCGGGGACCTACCCAGGCCAGGGTCGTTCCATTTGTCATGTTCCCCGCTACTTTGAGCGCTTGTGGTCCGAGGGCCGCGACGACGACGGGGCAGGGTTGGCCAGGTTGGAAAAACGTTTCTGCTTCGCAGGAGAGTGTTTCGCCGGTGAAGGATACGCGGCCTTCATTGAGCAGCGGGATGAGTATCGAAAGGTATTCTTTCAGATGGCGAATCGGCCGATCGAACGAAATGCCGAGCTGCGCCATCATTGGCGCGTGTGACAGACCGATGCCGAGCGTCAGCCGATTGCCAATAGCGTTTCGCGCCGTTAGTACCTGGCCGGCCAATACCATTGGGTGGCGAGGAAAGCTCGGGATGATGGCGGTACCGAGTTCGAGATCGGAAACGGTCAAACCCACAACCGTTAGCACGGTTAATGCATCAAGACCACCGGTCGGATGTTCTGCTAGCCAATAACTTGAAAACCCATCGCTCGCTGCGCGTCGGGCATGGTTAGCAATAGCGTCGATTGATGCCCGTTGCACCAACCCCGTTCCATTTATCCCCATCCTCATTTAGGCGAACACCTCTGGTGTGAATACCCGTGAAATTGATGTGGAATAGGATGTTTCAGTTTTAGCTTACCTACTTGATCGGTGATGTTGCCTACCCGATACACCTGCAGTTCGCTCATGTGCCCAAAACCGTCATACACCACTTCCAGAATATAGCCATCGTCCTCGCGCTGTGAATTCTTGGCTGGCGCGAACAACGGTTCTGAACCGTAGTGGCTGGGAGGCAGCGTCACAAAGTAGATTCGCCATAGAAATTCACTCGCTGGATTGCATTGAAGAAACTATTCGCCCCGTTGTCGATTGAACATGCGGCGTAACAGACCTGATGTTTCTTGCGTGTTGGGGCAGAGAGTCTTCAAAACCCTTCTATTTATGCGGTAGATGATATCATCGGAAAGACTAGAGAATCGGGCGGCAGGAAACGATTCCCGTTCTCTGGCATAGTTGTTGTTCTACTTGATAGACATCAACTTGATAGATATCAACGGGTGAACAATGGGAGCAAGGTCTTGACGCACGATTTGGTAATTCGCAACGGCACCATCGCGGACGGTACAGGCAGTGAGCTATATCAGAGCGACATCGCCATCGACGGTGATTTAGTTACCGCGATTGGTGAGGTCGGAGATAAAGGCCGCGAAGAGATTCAAGCTGATGGTCTGGTAGTAACACCGGGTTTCATCGATCTGCATACGCATCTGGATGCGCAGATCGGCTGGGATCCGCTCATGACCTCGGTGACCTGGCACGGCGTAACCACAGTTTTGCTCGGTAACTGTGGCGTTACCTTCGCACCTTGTAAACCGGATGATCGGGAATTCCTGGCCGGCATGATGGAGACCGTGGAGGATATTCCGAAGAATGCAATCATGACGGGGCTGCCATGGGACTGGGAATCTTACGGTGATTACCTGAATTCCATCGAGCGGCTGGGTCCAGTGGCCAATGTTGCGGGTCTGGTCGGACACTGTGCGACGCGTTTTTACGTCATGGGCGAACGCGCTGTAGAGGAACCCGCAACGCCGGACGAAATTGCCAAAATTGCGCAAATTGCGGGTCAATCAGTGAAGGATGGTGCACTCGGTTTCTCGACGAATCGCCATCTCGGTCACCTTTTACCAGATGGCCGTTGCATTCCGGGCACACATGCGCATCCGGATGAATTGAAGGCGATTGCCAAAGCAGTGGGTGAACACGGTGGCATCATGCAGACGGTGATGAACTTCAGTCAGGTTGATAGCGAGATGGATCTGCTCGCGGAGGAAGCGCGCTTGAGCCGCGGCGTACTCTTCAGTGCTGTGGCGGGTCCGACGGCCGATTCGGTGGCTCATCTCGATAAGCGCGTCACAGCGATGCGTGACGAGGGGCTCGATGTCACGGCTGTCACGGTGCCACGTGCAGGCGGCGGTGTCGGCGGCCTGGTGAACGACGGCTTCTGGCGTACGCGTACGTGGAACGAGCTCAGAAAGCTCGACTTCGAAGGCCGCTTGGCTGCCATTCGAGATGCCGATACACGCGCGAAACTCGTCAGTGAAGTCAAGGCGGATCAAGAATCGGCGGGCCGCACGAAACACTGGTACTCAATGGGTAACGATAAGCGCCCGAATTATACGAAGGAGCGGCACGAGAGCCTGCTCGCTCTGGCGGAAGCCGCCGGTGTTCACCCGGTAGAAATCTGGCTCAAAATCATGCTGGAAAGCGACGGTAAGGCATTGTTCCACATGCGTGGATTTAACGTAAACCTGAAAACGCTCGAGGATTTGATCACAACAGACTGGGCGATGCCCGGTTTGGGCGATGCGGGTGCCCACGTCAGCCAGATGATCGATTCGGGTTGGGCTACATTTGTCCTCTCGCACTGGCACCGCGATGTTGGTGTTTACAGTCTGCCCGAGGCCGTTCGTCGCATTTCCGCGGAACCTGCTCGGGTGTTGGGACTGGTGGACCGTGGCACGCTTGCGGCGGGTAAAAAGGCAGACATCAATGTCATCGACATCGACCGTGTGGAAGAACGACAGCCGTACATAGCAAACGACTTCCCTGGTGGTGCACCGCGTTTCATGCAACGGGCCGTCGGCTATAAGGCGACCATCTGCAATGGCCAGGTAACTCTACGCGATGATGAGCATACCGGCGTTTATTCCGGACAGGTGTTACGAAACCGGGGATAGGTGGGATCAATACACTTAAGCACACGGCAATTTCAATCACCGGCCCGTATAGAGCTACCGGGATGCACCTAACTTGAGATAGAAAGTAAGGTCTTATCCTGCAACTTTTTATTGGCTCTAGCGCGACTAAAGGGCTACGGATCGAGGTGTTCCTTGAACCAGGCTACCATCCTCGGTAGCTCGAGCGCGGCGTTGAGGGTCGCGAAAGCCGTGCCCTCCGCCCTCAATGACGAGCAAGTCATGCGCGACCCCTTTTTCTTGCAGCTCGGCTTGCAGGTATGAATATGGGTTATTATTGCCGTAATCGTCTCGATCTAACACCCGCGTTGTCATATTTCACTCAGACGTAGACTGCAGGTTTAATATCCGTGCTGCTTTTCGTTGGTTTGTTATTGAATTAGGCCGTTGAGTTTCGTCGCGAGTAGCCTCACAATCGTTGTTTTGGCGCGCCCTTTTATGCGGGGCGGATTTACGTTAAGGAGAGATGGCAGTTTGAATTCTTTCGCTCGCTATTCGGCAAGATTGGCGATGGTAATCGTGGGGATTACAGTCACAACAACTACCGCCGCACAGGATACTTCTACGTTAGGTCAGCAAATCAGCACCCTCATCTTTGGTGAGATCGACTATCGGGAGCGGGAAGATCAGGGAGATGATGGTTTCGTCGTTGGTCAGGGTGTTGCTCAGTTCAACGTAAGGTTGGACGACCGGCTCAGCGTTTTTACGGAGATGACGGCAACCGCACGCAAAGACCAGAATACTAAGTTCCAGATTGAGCGCCTGTTCGTGCGCTACGATTTTTCGGATCAATACAAAATATCTGCAGGGCGCTACCATACTCCGCTCGGTTACTGGAATTCAGCGTTCCACCACGGCAGTTGGTTGCAGACTACGGTCTCTCGCCCGGAAACCGTGAAATTTGGCAGCAACGTAATTCCCGTCCACTTCGTCGGCGCGTTGCTCGAAGGTAATATCGGTGATTCAGATTTTGGCTATAAGGTAGGGTATGGCAACGGTCGCTCCGACAAAATCAACGCGCCCGGTGACATTGGCGACAGCAACAACAGTCGAGCCTGGATGGTGGCTGGTCACTATCGGCCACCAGGCCGTCTCGGCCTGCACACGGGTTTCAGTTTTTATGTCGATGAGATCAACCCGGAATTTGAGCCCGAGATCGACGAGCAGCTATTTGGTGCCTACCTCGCTCTGGAGAGAGAAGCACCGGAGGTGGTGGTGGAGTATACGTACGCGAATCACGAGTCATCCTTGAACGAAGGAAAAGTCAGTTCGATCTATGGCCAGGTGGCTTATCGTCTTACGGGCAGAGCCGACAAGTTCAAACCGTACATTCGCGCAGAACGACTTGACGTTGACGACGATGATCCATTGCTCGGTGCGCTCGGTCTCGATTATAAGGGTGTGGTGGCTGGTACACGGTGGGACTTTTCACCGTTTGCCGTTCTCAAAGCCGAAATACGTCACGAAGAGTTCGGCAATACCGGTAGTCGCAATAGTTTCTGGCTGCAACTTGCGTTCGTATTTAATCCCGGCAGTGGCAGTCAGCCTTATGTTGCGCGGGCGCCGCAGTACAGGGTGGCTTCTAGCAGATGAAAAAGTTGTTCGTAATATTTGCCTTAACGACGATGGTGTTCATCACAAGATTAGGACTCGCAGAAGATTCAGCGGTCGCGATCGTCGTGCATCCGAATGTTCAGGTGTCCGATCTTTCAACGGGTCAACTGCGGCGGATTTTCCTGGCCGATCAGCAGTTCTGGCCAGACAAATCCAGAATCGTTCTGCTGGTCAGAGCGCCTGAAGCGGACGAGCGTAAGATGGTCCTCGATCGAATCTATGAGATGAACGAAAGTCAGTTCAGGAAATACTGGATAGCGAAGATCTTCCGTGCCGAGGTCGCCGCACTTCCAAAGATTGTATTTAGTTCCAACATGGCCCAGGAACTTGTCACCGCCATTCCCGGTTCGATCACTTTCATTCCTTCGAGCGAAATCGATTCAAGTATCAAAGTATTGAGTATTGACGGCTTGTTACCCGACCAACCCGGTTACTCTCTTCACTGATCCAGATCGGTTTCAATCTCCTGTTGGGAGAGCAACTCCAGCGTCGCGGCATAATAACCACTCAGTTCCGATTCTGAGTTTGCCACATCCGAGACGAACCGCGACGCGTTGTAGATGGTGATTTCCAGATTCTTCTTTTGCAGATTGTTGGGAGCGAGTAGATCTCGCAGTCTCGAGTTGTAGTTTTCATCGAATCGCAGTTGGGTGTTGTAGGTCAGGCTAAGCGCCTGGACGAGTGCGAAGTCCATGCGTCCCAAGGCCCCTGTGGCAACTGCGGTCTGCCATGCGCTACTGGTGAGCACCACCGGTTGCATCGAATCCATGATTTGACGAAATTCGATGACCGACGTGGTACCCGGCGTGCTGTTGCGCCGTTCGAGGATCTGATAAACACCCTGGTGGTACGGGCTGACATCCTCTATGCGCAACTTGTTTCTGGTTAACTCGTTGGAGAAATTAACGAGCGAACGGTCGATCAGTTCCTGAATTTCCTGATCTTCCTGCCATTCATCCAGCGCAAGTGCCAACATGATACTCACGACGATGAGTAGCGATTCGACAAGCGCCCTGGGCAACCATTCGCGAACGTTCGTAGTCATTCGGATAACCAGATTATTAACGGTGGCCGAATGATAACTTAAGGAACGCCTGATTGATTCTGGGAGCTCGCGGGATTCAGGGATTCGACCTCTATTGCAGATCAATCAGTAAACTCAACCCCCGCAATGAACTCGTTGATAATGCCAGCCAGTTCTTCACCCGCATCTTCCTGCACGAAATGACCAGCACCTTCAATTGTGACGTTCTGGGCGCCAGGGATGCGATTCAGAAATGCCTGCTCGCCGCCTCGAGTAATCGGGTCCGAATCGGTAAATGCGCAGAGAAATGGCTTTCCCCAGGTTTCCAATACCTTCCAGGCTTCGGCGTTTTCTCTGAGCTGTGAGGGCACTAGATAGGGCATGATGTGGGCACCGGCTTTGTAGCGCGCATCGGGAAACGGCGCGGTATAGGCTCTAATGATCGCGTCGTTGTCTTCGGCACCCATAAATCTCATCAGTTCATCGACAGGCAGATCATCCACGTTGTGGCTGTAAGCTACCCAGCGGGGAAAGGTGATGTTGGATTGCAGTTCTTCCATCGTCATCCCCCCCTCCCACCAGACCGTCAGTTTGAATATCGTGTAGCCTATCCAACCTTGAATACCCTCGGCAGCGGGTAGCCCCGTATTGGAAACGACGATTCGTGCGAACCGATCCGGCTGCGCGGCAACGACGCGCAAACCGATAAGCCCACCCCAGTCCTGACCAAAAAAAGTGGTTTGCTGAAGATCCAGGTGGGTAACCAGTTCGGACATGACGTCCACCTGCATCTGGTAGCTGTAGTCACTCTGAAGTACCGGTTTGTCTGACTTGCCGAAACCCACCAGGTCCGGGACGATCACCCGATGACCGGCAGCGGTCAGGATTGGAATCATCTTGCGATAAAGATAACTCCAGGTCGGTTCGCCATGTAGGAGCAGGACCGGATTGGCGGTGGGTGGCCCTTCATCCAGGTAGTGCACGCGGTACTTGCCGATCTGCAGGTAGTGTGGTTCGAACGGGTAATCCTCGAGATTTTCGAATCGCTGATCAGGCGTACGCAGGATGCCCGGTTCGATTTCATTCGCGGTTACCCCAAAGGCAACAATGAACATCAGTGGTATGAGTGCGCGTTTGCTATACAAACTCGCTTGCGGGCGCCGTGGCTTGGTTTTCATAACAAATTTGTCGCCTCTAAAGGCGCCTCCAATTCAATCCGATGTTCATTACTTGCGCATCTTGTCTTATTAACATCGAATGTTCTATTGTCGAGTAAGCCAGTGGGAGCTGGAAGCCTCTGCAGAAGATACTCGGCTGATACTGGAATTCAAGATCCCGTACGGCGAAGATATCGCCCCCATCTATACGAAGCGCTGATTGAAGAGGATATTTGAACTTGTTGAATTTGAGTAACAAATTGGTCGCCACGTTCGTGTCGTTTTTGCTGAGTGCAGCATCAGCGCAAGCTCAAGGACCGTGCGAAGCAACTCGATCCGCACCCGGGTTAGAACGGTTTTACTCGCAAACCTGGGGCACCCAATACAACGGGCAACGTTTTCAATCTGCGGTCAATACGTCGATCAATTCTGCTAACGCATCGAAGTTGGAGTTGCTATGGGTGTATGGCCTTTCGACCAATTCGCCGCGGTCTTATCCCCTGGTGACAGAAGACACTATTTTTATCGGTGACGGGGGGCGGGGACTTGTTGCGCTGGATAGAGAAAACGGTTGTGTACGTTGGGAAAACACCGAGATTCAAGACATCTCAACCGCCATCGTTTCCGAAGTAGTTGACGGGCGTACCTTGTTGATTTTTTCAGGGCGAAACTCCGGCGTCTTTGCGGTTGATGCGAACAGTGGTGAACTTGTATGGCAGCGTTTCGTTGACGATGACCATCCCATCCCGATGTTCTCGGGTAGCCCCCTTGTTTATGAAGACAAAGTTTTTGTGCCGATTTCTTCTTTGGAGATTGGCTTAACGCTCAATCCGTTTTATGGGTGTTGTACCACCAGTGGTGGCATGGCGGCACTCGACAGCGCAACGGGTGACACGCTGTGGTATCGCCCGACAATTGAAGAAGAAGCTAAAGTGACTGGTAGGCATTTTTTCTTCGTCGAAGAATACGGCCCTAGCGGCGCTCCCGTCTGGGGTGCACCCATGTTGGATACCAAACGCCGTTTGCTGTTTTACGGTAGTGGGCAGAATTACAGCCGCCCCGCAAGCCTGACAAGTGACGCCATTTTTGCCGTTCATATCGACACGGGTGAAATCGCCTGGGTTGAGCAGTTCACAGCAGGGGACGCGTTCAACTTAGCCTGTGGCCTTGGCCTGCCGAATTGTCCCGAACCCATGGGCCCGGATGTCGATTTCGGCGCGCCACCGCTGCTTGTCGAGCTAGCAACGGGTGAGGACCTGGTGATTGCAGGCCAAAAGTCAGGGGATGTTTATGGTATAGATCCAGACAGTGGCGAGACAGTCTGGTCGACGCGAATTGGTCGCGGTGGGGCGCTGGGCGGTGTGCACTGGGGAATAGCAGCGAATCCAGAAATGGATCTGGTGTTTGTGCCGATCAGCGATATTCCCACACTGCCAAAAGAACGTCCGCCACAACCCGGTTTATTCGCATTGGACTTCAACGATGGCCGGATCGTTTGGTCGGTAGAGCGAAAAGCGAAGTGTGAGGCGCGTAGCTGTTGGCCAGGGCTCTCGGCAGCGATTACAGCGGGTCCCGACATCGTCGTAACTGGAAGCCTTGACGGCATGCTGGAAATATACCGAGCCAGCGATGGTGAACTTCTCTGGTCCTATGACACAGTTACCGAATTCTCGGCCGTTAATGAACTTGCCACAAAAGGTGGCGCATTCGACGCTCACGGACCAATGCTTGCCGACAACTTACTGATAGTTTCATCTGGATACGGATCGTTTGGTCAGGAAGGAGGCAATGCGCTTCTGGTCTTCACCGTTGCAGAGGAACAATCACCATGACAGATACCTCACCTCTGGCTGGACGGGGCCGCCGCCTGGTTGCTACGTTGATCGACTTGTTTGTGGTTCCTCTGGTTTCCGTATTGGTGCTGTTGGTATCTGGCGTGTTTGAGAACGCTGAAGCCTATGCAGGTAATCAGATTTACATCAGGGGTTTTTTGCTTGGTGTTGCCGGTTATCTGCTGATTAACGGCTGGCTTCTGCACACACGCGGGCAAACCTTAGGGAAAACAATCATGGGAATCATGATTGTCTCCAACGGTACTTCAACCCCAGCGCCATTGTGGAGACTCGTTCTCATTCGAGCGTTGTTTTTTCCGACCCTTTACCTGGTGTTTTTTTTCCCGCTGACCTTGATCGCGATTATCGACCAGGCGTTTATCTTCAGCAAAAAGCGTCGTTGTTTGCACGACCTGGTGTGTGGGACGTCGGTTGTTGTTCGGAGCGACGTTGGCCAGGAGTAAACGGAGTAAACGTCTCGTGTGAGACCTACACGTCGGTCAGGTTGAACCTGACCCCTTCTTTACGGGTCGATTGATGGGATAGTCGCCGATCTCTCCGTGGAACGGCTGCACCAGCATCCGGTCGGGCCACAACTCGCGATGGGAGCGAAATTGGTCGATGCCAATAATCATTTCTTCATGACCGTGCGCAGGTTGTGCGCAATAGGTTCCGAGCAAGCGGTCCCACCACGGTAGGTTGAAGCCAAAATTGCTGTTGGCTTCTCGCGGAATTATCGAATGATGGATCCGGTGCATGTCCGGCGTGACGACAAACCAGCGCAGTATTTGATCGAGACTCAAAGGTAGTCGCACGTTGCTGTGGTTAAACATCGAGGTGACGTTTAACAGAATTTCGAAGATCAGCACCGCGATGGCCGGTACACCCAGGGTAGCCACGACAACCAGCTTGATACCCATAGAGAGAATGATTTCGAGGGGGTGGAACCGACTGCCCGTGGTAACGTCGAAGTCCAGATCAGTGTGATGCATACGATGCAGGCGCCACAATACTGGCACGGCATGAAACATGACGTGCTGCAGGTAGATGGCAAGATCGAGAATCAACACCGACAACAGAATTGCGAACCAGCCTGGCAGCATCAGCTGGTTTAGTAGTCCCCAACTGTTTTCTTCGACTGCGATGGCTAAACCAATGGCGCCGGTGGGAACGATAATTCTCAGCAGAATCGTATTGATTGCCGCGATGCCTAGATTGCTGGGCCAACGAACCCACCGCGAGACGGAACGCGGCCGACGGGGTGCGAACACCTCCCAGAGAGCGATAAACAAAAGAATCCCAAGGAAAAAGCCGAGGCGAATGGCCGGTTCCATTAGAAAAATTGTTTCCGTCATAGTCCAATTCGGCTAGGTTTCTGGCCCGGAAGCCTTGACAAGTGAAAAACCTGAAACCATCATTCAATTAGTTAATTGAATGTTTGATCGATTCAGTTTTGATGTCAAGTAATAACCCCAAAATGGCGCTGTTTGAACAGTTCGCGGCTGTGGCCAAAGCCCTCGGCCATGCACACAGACTGGAGCTTCTGGAGTTTGTCGCCCAGGGAGAGAGGAGCGTCGACTCGCTTGCCGAACGAACCGGACTGACGACCGCCAACGCCTCGCAGCATCTGCATCAATTACGCCGTGCTGGGTTGGTAACGTCCCGGCGCGAAGGAAAACGTGTTATCTACCGGCTTTCCGGGGATTCGGTTGTCAGCTTGCTGGCGTCGCTGAGACATATCGCCGAACAGAATGTCGCCGAGGTGCAGCAGATAGTGCATGGTTATTTCCATGCCCGCGACGCGCTGGAACCTGTGTCTCGGCAGGAGCTTGTTGCGCGAATGCAAGGTGGCTTGGTGACCCTCCTGGATGTTCGTCCTGAAGATGAATTTCTTGCCGGTCATCTGCCTGACGCGCTCAACATCCCGTTGGGGGAACTCGAGAACCGACTGAGCGATCTTCCCCAAGAGCAGGAAATTATCGCGTATTGCCGGGGTGCATACTGCGTATTGTCTTTCGAAGCGGTTGCAAGGTTACGGGAATGCGGGTTTAAGGTTCGTCGACTCGAGGAAGGTTATCCTGAGTGGAAGGCGGCTGAATTACCTGTCGTGACAGGGTAAGAATAGGTTTGGGGTCAGGGAAAAAACTAGCAGGAAAAAAAAGGGTCAGGTTAACTTCCCTTGCGGAAAATAACCTGACCCCTTTTATCCGCCAATTTTTCTCAGCGTTTCTTGCTGGGACCCAACACGATGTGACGCCGACCACCCAGGGGATCCTGGTTGGTGAACCCGGTTGGTACCTGCTCAATTTTCTTGCCGGATTTCAGGTACGCCTTAACGTCCGCTTCGATGGATTTACGCATATCTTGGGTGGAGACCCTGGCATCAGCTTTTTTCTTCGGACGACTCATTGAGTATTTGAACTCCATGGTTGGTAACGAAACGACCGCGCACCTTACCAGAATTCGGCCTGCAACGCGCGGTATATAGCAAAACGACCTGTAGTTGCGGGTAGACGCCCGTTGCGGCCTCTACCCGGACTTAAGAAAAATGGATTACCGACGTGGTTTGAGGATCGCCTGGTAGGTCAGCCGCCGCGATAGAGAACGCACGTCCGGTCGGCCCTGGCGAAATTGTTGAATCATGCCGACAAATGCCAGATCTTCGCGCGGATCAATCCAGAACCAGGTTCCAGCGGCGCCACCCCAGTAGTATTCACCCTCCGAGATGGTATCGGCTGCCACCGGATCTATGACAACCGCAAAGTCGAGGCCAAACCCCACACCAGAGCCCGGACGCATCTCGGGGAAGTCTGTGGGCAGCTGGTTTCTGTGCATGAGTTCAATCGTGATCGGGGCGAGTAACCGCACGCCATCCAGTTCGCCACCATTCAGCAGCATCTGGCAGAAACGCATGTAGTCGGTGGATGTGGACACCATTCCACCTCCACCCGAGAGAAAAGTTGGTGGATCGAGGTAGCCACCGCGCGCCTGGTTTTGCGGGGGTGCTGTTAGCTTGCCATCTTCGTCGTAGGTATAAACGGACGCGAATCGATATACGGAAGTGGCTGGTACGTAAAATCCGCTATCTACCATGCCGAGGGGTGCGAAAATTCGTTCGCGCAGAAATTCATCGAAACGTTGTCCTGACAACACCTCTACCAGATAACCCTGTACATCGACAGATAGGCTGTAATGCCAGATAGTCCCGGGTTGCTGACGCAGTGGAATACCGGAGAGTTTGTCGATCATGTCCTGCAAAGTTGACTCGGG
>SMWK01000232.1 GCA_004356895.1 Gammaproteobacteria bacterium | reverse complement strand
TCCAGGTAACTGCGAATGGCAGGCAACTCCCCCAGGTACAGCGGATGAAAATTGGGAAAATCTGCGTAGTAACTTCGATGTTGGGTGACTGGAATCGCCAACAGTTCCGCCAGTTCAAGCAATGACGCTCGTGCATGGGTCTGGCTGACCTCCGGCCCAACGTATAGAAGTGGTGAATTTGCTGCGAGCAATATTTTGGCGACACGCTCCACTTCAGCGGCATCCGGACGCAGCACCATTGGAATGTTCAGCGCCTGTTGGGAGTAAATATCTGCCGTGACGTCCGTCTGGTAAAGCACATTGCGTGGAATGCGCACATGGGTGGGCCCGCCGGGCATCACGGTGGCGACCTTGTATGCCTTGCGCACCCATTCAGCAATGCGTTCAGGCTGGCGGACTGTCCAGCGCCATTTCGTGTAGGGCTCTACGGCAGAAATCCAGTCGTCAATATCTTCGTGACTGTCGGTGCCTTCCCGATCTGTATCCGCATGATCACTGAACAGCACTATGGGGGTGCGATCCTTCATCGCGTTATACATGTTTGAGCTTGAGTGAGGCAGTCCGACCCGACTGAACATTCCAAATGCCGTCTTTCGCGATGCCTTCGCATAGCCGTCCGCGATCGACACAAGCTGTCCTTCGTGCGTAGCCTGTATCAATTGCAGCTGCGGGTGATCCACCAGCGAATCGCAAACAGGGCCGATACCGGACCCGTTCGACACAAACAGGTAATTCGCGCCCGCTGCAAGCACTTGCTCAACCAGCAAATCGGCTCCGGTCCCCGTTACGGATCGGGTAAATCCCTCAGGAGTTTGAAACCCGGGCGCCAGCGGTTCCACAGAGGCAAGTGCGGAGCTGGCCGCAGCGGGAGTAAAACTGGCTGCAGCCATTCCGGCCAGAAATTGCCTGCGTGAAATCGTGGCGGTGATAAAATCTTTGACTAGTTTTTGCATTTACTACGCGTCCTCCGTGTGCGGGCTAAGAACCTGTGATCTCAGTGACACCCCGGAATCAAGGGGTCGGTGCGCGCGCGTATTACTTTGCCTCAATGGCAAAGTTGTCGACGAGATACTTTTTGAGTGCGTCAATCTCCTCCTCGCGCACGGGCGCCCCGCGGGAAATCATGTCGTACATAATGAACTCCCAGTCGGCAGCGGTCAGTTTCGCCTCGGTAACACGGTTCAGAGAGTGGCACTGAACGCAAACCAGGAAAAGCGTGTTCCTGCCCTGCCCCGCAGGAAATATCTCCTGACTCTGGGTAATGCCTGTGGAGAAAAGGATCAGGCCGCTTATCACGATGCCTGAAGTAATCCATGTTGCAAATCTTTTCATTGTTTCCCCGGCAGTGAATCAATGATACTCAATGTAATCTGACGAATGCTGGCAGGCATTCGCGTGGCCGAAGCGGAAATGCATACCACGTGCCTCAATAGATTGAGGCCGAAAACGTGAGAGATTTCAATTGCAACATTATCACCCGGATCCTGATCATACTCCCGACGGTCACTTTGTCGGTCCCGACTTCGAGGGACCGATTGAAGAGCATCCCTTGTGGCAGCGAGACAATGTAACGCTATGGAGCGTCGGCATCGATATTGGCTCCGCTGGAACTCAAATACTTTTTTCGCGAATGCACTTGCGACGTCAGGCAGTCGATCTGTCAAGCCGCTTTCTGGTGGTCGAACGGGAAACTCTTTTCGAGTCTCCAGTAAGCCTGACCCCATATGCAAGCGACCGACTTATTGACGCTCGTGCGCTCGGTGAGATTGTGGACCATGCATACGAGCAGGCGCAACTACACCCCGATAAAATTGATACCGGTGTTGTGATTTTGACTGGCGAGGCGCTGCGACGGGAAAACGCGGAGCGTATCAGCAAAATTCTGTCGGAGAAGTGTGGAGACCTGGTTTGCGCCACTGCCGGGCATCATATGGAAGCAACCTTGGCAGCACATGGTTCCGGTGCAGTGCAGTTGTCGTATGATCGCAACGAGCGACTGTTAAACATTGATATCGGCGGTGGCACAACAAAGTTCAGCGTCGTCGAGAAGGGCCGGATACTGTCAACGGCCGCCATACATGTTGGTAGCCGACTGCTCGCCTTCGACGCCAACGGATGCTTGGAGCGATTAGAGCCTGCAGGGAAGGCGCACGCGGCTCGCGCCGGATACTCGTGGAATATTGGGGACGCGGTCACTGATGCTGAGCTTGACGCTGTCGCCGAGTCGATGGCCGGCAATCTCGTTAGCGCACTGATGATGCCTACGCCGACTCAGGATACTCTGGATCTGTATCTTACCGATCCGATCTCGCAGCTCGAGAAGATCGACTCTGTGATTTTCTCCGGTGGGGTAGCTGAATTTGTTTATCGCCGCGAGCAGCGGGAGTTCGGTGATTTGGGTAAGCGGCTCGGCCACGCAATTCGACGGAAGGTCGATGACGGCACCCTGCCATGGCCGCTGCTCCATGAAAGCCAGGGAATACACTCTACCGTCCTGGGTTGCTCGGTGTTCACCGCCCAGCTGAGCGGTAATACTGGCTACATCAGCAATCCTGAAGCGTTGCTGCCGCGTCGCAACGTAACGGTGATACGGCCTGATTTTGAGTTCAAAGATGGTTTCGACGCAAACGAACTTGCGCGTGCTATTCGCCGGCATATGCTTATGTTCGAGGTCAATGCGAAGGATGCTGACATCGTGCTGGCATTTCATTGGCCGGGCGACCCCAAATTTCGCAGGATAAGAATTCTTGCCCAGGGCATCCAGTTGGCGTTGGCCGACAGGATCGCTCGCGGCCTGGCGATTTACATTATTCTCGCTGCTGACATAGCGCTTAATCTCGGTGCAATTCTGCACAGGGATTTCGCCATAGGCTGCGAAGTCATGGTGATTGATGGGCTGGCTTTGTGGGATTTCGACTTCGTCGATCTCGGAAAACTGAGGTTGCCGTCCCAGACCGTGCCAGTCACGATCAAGTCGTTGGTATTCAACGATTAAGCTGCTCATTTTGTTGCTGGCCGCCACCCCGGCTGACCTGATTCTTGAAACACGGCGCCACACGATGATGGCGGTCAGCAAGGACGTATATATCACAATGGAATCTGGATATGAATAAGCACAGACTCAGATCCCCCTCATCAAAGAAACAGTGAAGCCCTGACCCGGCTACCAGACTCTTTCCATTGTTATCTTAACCAGATACGATAACTCTCAACAATCTCCTTCCACACCCATAAACTTGATTCACTTCTAGAGACGTATGGCGACAGACGCATTATTTAAGTACATCGAAGAGCAACAAGCGGAGCGACCGTGGGACCGCGTGTTGGATGCGGGAACGGGGGATCATTCGCTGCGCTGGGTGCAAAGCCTCGACACCACCGGATGGACCGCTGTAACTGTAGATGCAACACGCACCCAAGAGATGCTGCCAAAATGGGAGCCGCTGATGCGCTCCAGCGATCAGATCGTATTGGGGAGTTGGACGGATCCCAATTTTCTCAAGGGTGAACAGTTTGATGTGGTGTTGGTTGATTATTTAATCGGGGCCATTGATGCATTTGCGCCTTATTTTCAGAATCAGATCTTTGCGCGCTTGCGACCTCATGTGAAGGACACCTTGTATATGATCGGGTTGGAGCCTTTTCCAGATAGACCCACAGAGCCAGCTCACCAACTGATTGTCGAGCTGGCTAAGACCATAAATGCCTGTAGATTGCTCGCAGGGGAGCGTGCCTATCGTGAGTTTCCAGCGAGCTGGGCAGAGTATCAGCTCCAACAATCGGGTTATGTGGTAGAGAAGACCCGACACTTTGGCACCATCTTTCGAACAAGGTACTTGAACTCGCAGGTACAAGGTTGTTTTCGTACCATAGACAGGCTCAAAGAGCCGGAGGTCGCCAGAGCGATGCGAGGTAGGGTGGAGCGAATTCGAGATCAGTTGGTGCCATTTGCCAACGCAAGGCAGGGCATTCGCTTGGGCTCTGACTACGTCATCACAGCGCGTCTGGCATCAGGGACGAACGCACAACCAGAGGCAAGCTCGTAACGCTACCGAGGATGACAATTTAGCTGCTCATCTTGTTGCTGGCCGCTACCCCGGCTGACCTGATTCTTGCAACACGGCGCCACACGATGATGGCGGTCAGCAATGCTGCGCCGATGGCAAGGCCGACCGGAAGCGATAATTTCGGCGCCAGGGCCGACCGGCTGTTCGACGCCCCAAGGGCAAGCACCGCTGCGGCCGGGCCCCACGCTTCGTGATCCTGCAGGGTCCTTTTTTGATCGTTGACCTCTATAAATTCACCCGTTTCCGGATCGAAAATGAGGTACACCGACGAGGTCAGGTCCTCGTCTCCCGCCTGTGCCACGTCTACCGGCGCGATCACTGCAAGGCACAACGAAACCAGACATACGGAAATATGTGCGATTCTGATCATGCGGCAATAAGAGCCGACTCAGTTTCGGTTTCCTGCGGCACCGGTCAGGAACGGCGGCAGGACGGGTGTCGACTGCCATCGCCAGAGGGAAGTTGGTGTGTTTTGAACGAACGTCCAGTCGGCACTATCGGTATTGAATCTTAGCGTGTTGCCGCGAAGTTGGTCGGACTCGAATGCTATTTCACCACCGATGAAAGTCATGATCGACGTCAGCTTATCGAGATCTTCATCGGGCCCTGCCATATAGTCGCCATTGAGAATGACAATGTCCGCCAGCTTGCCGGGCTCGATAGAACCCAGATCATGCTCTTTCCATAACGGGCGCGCACCCCATCTCGTCATCATCAACAGCAACGTCATCCTGTCCGGCACCGCTTCCTCGGGAACGCCCCAGGTCTCGCCATCAATTTTCCGCGTTAACCACTCGACACCGTCCTCGAAAGGCGAAGAGCGAAGTTCACGCTGAATGCCGTATTCGCTGATCACTACATAGGCGCCTGCTTTGAGCATGCTTGCAACCGGAGCGTTCATCGTAAGGTACTCTTCTCCGTAACCCTGTTTCAGCACCTTTGTTGGCACATCGGTCGCATCACAGGAGAAGGTGTGGCCAAGACGAACAGCAGTCTTAATCTGATCCTGCGTAACGGAGTGGCAATGGTCGCTTTCTATGCGCAGGCTTCTGATCCTTTCATCCGACATG
>SMWK01000231.1 GCA_004356895.1 Gammaproteobacteria bacterium | reverse complement strand
GAAGATGGAAATATGTTCGCTGTCTGCGATATCCAGCAACCTGTCCGGAGTTGGATGAAACGGCGATCCGTCATAGAGGATCAATGTAGCCCCTGTTGCGAGACCGGATATCAACCAGTTCCACATCATCCATCCGCACGTAGTAAAGAAGAACAAATGGTCATCACGCTTCAAATCGGTCTGTAGTTGATGTTCTTTCAGATGCTGAATTAACGTACCACCAATGCTATGGACGATACATTTGGGTTTTCCGGTGGTGCCTGAAGAGAACATCACGAATAACGGATCTGCAAAGGGGCGTTGCACGAATTGAAGGTCTGGCGTATCATCATCTATGAGGTCGGCGAAAGTACAACTGCCGGATGGTGCCTGGTGCAGAATCGAAACCCATACGATCAATCGAATCGATGGGACGAGTTTTACCACCTCGCAAACCTTATCGACAATGGAAATGGTTTTGCCGTTGTAGTAGTAACCGTCGCAGGCAAATAGAACTTTTGGTTCTATCTGGCCAAAACGATCCAACGCACCGGCAACGCCGAAATCGGGTGAGCAGGAAGACCATACGGCGCCGCGGCTGGTGGTTGCGAGCATGGCAACGACCGTTTCCGGGACGTTAGGCAACCACCCGGCAACTCGATCACCGGCCTGGATACCTTCGCGAGTAAGGATTGCAGCGATGTGCGCGGTTTGTCGATACACCGCCGAATAACTCAACTCCTGGCGTTGCCCGTTCTCTAACAGCGATACCAATGCCGGGCGGTCGTCCCGATAGCGCAGGAGATGTTCTGCGTAGTTGAGACTGGCTCCCTCGAACCAGCGGGCACCCGGGAATACTTCTAAATCGGTAACCGGATTCGTGTAGGGCGTGGAGGAAATCATGTTCGTGAAACGCCAGACTTGTTCCCAGAACTCGCCGGGCGCTTCTATCGACCACGCATGTAAAGCTTGATAGTTGGGGAAGTCTCGGCCACAGGCATCGCTCGCCTGCGCCATGAAACGCCTCAGGTTACTTTCTCTTTCTCTTGCTGGACTGGGCGTCCACAGCGGCTCCGTGGTCATCTACCGCACGGATTTAAAGCAGCTACGTACTTCATTGACGAACAATTCGGGCTGTTCGAAGGCGGCAAAGTGTCCACCCTTTTCCAGTTCGTTCCAGTAGATGAGATTTGTGAATCTTTTCTCCGCCCAGCGTTTTGAGCAGAGGAAAATTTCTTTCGGGAAAATGCTGCAACCCGTAGGCACCGTAACCTCGTCTGAACGCCCGCCACCGCCGAAGCTCTCCCAATACAGGCGTCCCGAAGAAGCGCCAGAAGCGGTAAGCCAGTACATCATCACGTTGTCGAGTAATTCGTCGCGGGTTAGTACGTTTTCCGGATGTCCGTCGCAGTCCATCCACGCCCAGAATTTTTCGATAATCCAAGCCGCTTGCCCGACGGGGGAATCAACCAGTCCATAACCGACGGTCTGTGGCCTGGTACTTTGTTCTTTGGAGTATCCGGAGTCCCAATCGCGATAGTGTTTCATTCCAGCCATGGCCTTTTGCTCGAGTTCCGTCAAGTTGTCCATGGTCTCGGGATCGACCTGCACAATGGGCATGTTGAGATGAATGGCGCCGCAGTGTTCTGTGTCGGTGATGCCGATCATCGTTGTGACTGCTGCTCCCCAATCACCACCCTGGGCGACATAGCGTTCGTAACCGAGTCGGGCCATCAGGTTAGCCCACTCCTGGCCGATCTTCTCAACTCCCCAACCGGGTTGGCTCGGCTTGTCGGAAAATCCGTAACCGGGAAGTGCTGGACATACCAGATGAAATGCATCGCTCGCATCACCACCATGACTGACAGGATCGGTGAGGGGTTCTATCACCTTGAGGAATTCGATTACGGATCCAGGCCAGCCATGGGTCATTATCAGTGGCAAAGCGTTTTCTTCGGGAGAGCGGATGTGGAGAAAATGAATGTTGAGCCCGTCGAGTTCGGTACGAAACTGTGGATAGGTGTTTAACCGCGATTCGATACGTCTCAAGTCGTAGTCTTTCTCCCAGTACTCGGTGAGTTCGCGAATATAGGCGAGCGGGACTCCCTGCGACCAGTCATCGGGCGTTTCGGCCTCGGGGAAACGAGTGTTTTTGAGTTTCGTCTTGAGACTGGCTAATTCTTCGTCGGAAATTTCGACCTGAAAGGGTTTGATGTCGCTCATGTGTGCTCCTGATCTTTGTTCGTCAAAGTGATGCGCAAATGTGTCCACCGTCCACCACAAGGACGGAACCGGTCATGTAGCTCGATGCGTCGGATGCCAACAACAGCAACGGGCCATCGAGATCGGAAAACTCGCCCACACGCCGCATGGGGATGCCATTGATGAACTCAGCGGCGTGATCGCTTTCCAGCAGCAAGCGACTGACGTCGGTAAGAATGTATCCGGGTGCCAATGCATTAACCCGGATGCGATATTTTGCCGCCTCGAGGGCAAGCACCTCGGTCATGCGTGTCAATGCACCTTTTGAGACTGCGTATGGAAACTGGCCCTTGATGGTGCGTGTGTCGGTAATCGACGAGATGTTGATGATGTTACCGCCAGGTTGGGCGTTTTTAACCACCCGCTCGGTGTAGGCTTTGGCCATCAGCCAGGCGCTTTTGAGATTGGTTTCCATGACAAAATCCCAATCCGCTGCATCGATCATCATGTAGGTTTTTGCGCCTGCTTGCACACCGGCATTGTTGATGACAACGTCGATGGGTCCAAAGGCTTGCTCCGCGCGTTCCAGAAAATTATTGATACTGTCATTGTTTCGCACATCCAGCGTCACCCCTAGCGCCTCTCCACCGGCAGCGCGAATCTCGGCAACGCGCGCCTCGATTTTGTCTATGCGCCTTGCGCCGAGTACAACACGCGCACCCGCTTTGGCCAGCACAGCGGAGAAATGGTGGCCAAATCCGGACGATGCTCCGGTGATCACGATGTTCTTGTTTTCCAGTCGAAAGGTTTCCACGTGAGACGCTGTAAGGAAATTCCCCGCATCGTAGCGGCTATCAATGGGACAGGCCAGCGGTGGGATTAGCTTGGGGCTGGCTCGGTAGAAAAGAGTTGATCCGCGCCGTAGAGAACGGTTCGGTTGCGGCCTGCAGCTTTAGCTGCATAAAGCGCATCGTCGGCAGCCTTGAAAAGTGTGGTCAAGTCATAGCCGACCTCGGTGTCGGCAATACCACAACTAACTGACATCTCGATGATTTTGTCGTCGTAGATCATCGGTTGGCTGGCGATCGTTGCAAGGGATCGGATGGCCAGACTCTCGGCTTGGTGCCGGGTGAGCCCCGGAACAAGCACAGCGAACTCTTCACCACCGAGGCGACAGGCCAGGTCCCGGCGGCGAAAGCTGTATTCCAGCTTCTCAGAGATGAATTTGAGAGCGGCATCGCCGGTAGCATGACCGTAAGTGTCGTTGAGTTGTTTGAAATGGTCTGCGTCGATGACCAGCAGCGCAATTGGGCTTCCGGCTGCCTGCGCAGCCTTGAGCTGACTGCTCGCGCGTTTGAAGAACGAGCGCCGGTTGGTCAGCCCCGTGAGTTCATCGGTCTCCGCGAGCCGGCGCAGATCAGCTCGACTAAGCGAAAGTTGGTAGATGATGTGGCCCATGAAGTAGGTTGTCGGAAACGCAACGATAAGAGAAATCAGTGCGCCAACAAGGAGAATGTTCGATTCTGAAAACGCGTCGGGGCCGAAGGTATACCAGACACCCATTACGGTGAGTTCAGTGGCACAGATCGCGAAGGCGGTTGCGCTCAGAGTGAACAGCCAGATATGAGCACGAGTTTTGATTTGAACTCGTAACAACGGAAGGTGCATCCTTGCAGACTAGTCAGGCCGTGAGTGTGCACGAGTGCGGGAGAGACAAGTGTGATTCAGTTATCACTGGGAGCTGGCGCGGTTGTCTCTTTATCGAAAAAGCCGCGTTCGCAGGGTTAGGAGTCTGCGCGGTAGCCCTCGGGAGTCGCAAGCGCCATTCCATCAAGTCCTGGATCGGCGCCACCGTCCCATCCGCTGTCGTTGATGCGGATGGCGTGAACACCGGCAAAACCAAAAGAGAGATGGGACCGCCGAGTTGGATAACCAATGGCGTTCAGCTCTGTTTCCACATGGCGGGGAATGCGATTGGTCAGGTCGATCACGTCCGAAGTCACACAAAACCTCGGTGCCGAGACGGCAAGCTGTGCGTCCATGTCGAAATCGATGACGTTCAAGATCCCCTGCAAGACCCCCATGGTAATGAAGGTTCCTCCAGGTGCACCTATGATCAGATAGGGCTTATCGCCGTTGAAAACCATGGTGGGTGACATAGCGGTGAATCGTGATTTCCCGGGCGCGATGGAATCGACCCGGCCGGGTCGGGGATCAAAGACATTCATGCAGCCGTTGTACATGAAACCGAGCCCCTCGCTAACCACGCCCGAAGGATTGCCGAGTGAGTGGGTCATGGAAACGCAGTTGCCGTACTCGTCTACCGTACATACGTGAGTCGTATCTTTGTTGTCGGCGCCATGCTGATAACGCGGTACATGAGTTTTTTCGCCCCGTTTGATCTTGTTCGATTGTTTGGTGGCGTAGTCCGATGACAACAGTTCATCCAATGGAACTTCGACAAACCGAGGATCTCCCATGTGTTCGTCCTTATCGACGGTGGCGATTTTCATCGCTTCTGCAACCGTTGCGATATAACTTGGTGTATTGTGGCCAAGCGCGCGCAGATCGAACTGCTCGAGTATGTTGAGCATCTCGAGGACCATTGCGCCACCACCGGGTAGTTGATTGGTTGCAACCCGATAGCCACGATATTTCCCCCACAGTGGCGTGTGTTGTTCGGTTTGATAGTTCGCAAGATCGTCATAGGCCAACAGAGCGTCGTTGGCTTTCATATCGGCATCGATTGCCCTGGCAAGCTCTCCTTTATAGAAGCTGTCTACTCCGTCGGAAGCGATGCACCGGTAGGTTTTACCCATGTCTTTGTTGATCAATCGCTCGCCGGGTTTATAAAGCGAGCCGTCACTTTTCAGGTAGATCTTGCGGGTGGCGCTATATCGGCTGAGGCGCTCTGAATGTGCCAGCCTTCCAGCGGACTCCACAAGATTCCAGTAGCTGCTCACATGTGGCCGTACCACGAAACCCGTTTCGCAGTATTCGATCGCCGGATCAAGAACTTGAGTCAGCGAGAGCTTTCCGTAACGTTCCATTGCCTCGGCGAATGCCATCAAAGTGCCTGGAGAGGTGATGGACTGATAGCCGATATCGTTGATGTGATCCTTGAGAATGAAACCGAAACCATCTTCAGTTTCAGCAACGATCTCCTCGGCCCACATCGACTCAGTGACGGATTGGGGTGCTCGCCCATGAAAATCGATGAAGAGGTGAGCGTTGTGAATTTGCGGCAGGAAAAGGTGCATGGAGCCGAAACCTGCGATACCACACATCTGCGGATCTACTACCGTCTGCACCAGCGCGCAGGCGATGGCGGCATCGACGGCGTTACCACCCTCGATTAAGGCCAGTACGCCAGCTTCGACGGCTTCCGGTTGGGGTGCGCAAACCATGCCTTTGGTCATGACTCGATGATACCTGATCGGCTAAACCATTTGCGGTTTTGCGTCATCTAAGGATCATGCAGCTGGTAATTAAACAATTACCAAACCCTGCGGAGGGAATTTCCCCAACGGACATCGAAAGGTTGTGCGAGCGGGCGAAAACGGGCGACGAAGCGGCGTTCGAAGCCCTCTATCGGGTAACGGTAGGGAAAATTTATGGGT
>SMWK01000230.1 GCA_004356895.1 Gammaproteobacteria bacterium | reverse complement strand
GTGTGTAGGCATCGAGATAAGCGCGCAGTCCCTGAGCCGGATCCCTCAGTCGCACATTGGCTTGCAAATCGGGTAGCGCCCGGCTTGCGAAGATCTGTTCATGTTTGCCTGGGCGTTCTATGAGTATGTTGCCGTACCGATTGAGATGGGCGCGAAGCTCATCGTCGTCGAGAAAAAGTTTGGCCGGCTGGAGTATCGGACGCTCGATGTCGTGAGCGAGATTATCGTAGCGCTCGCGCACCTCTTTGACGTGTTGCGCGGCAGCCTTCAGTACATGAGTTTCCTGAACGATGAGCGTGTTGCTGGGAAGGTAGTCGAACAGAGAATCGAGGCTGGAGAAGAAGAAAGGCAGGTAATATTCGATGCCGCTCGGCGGGATGCCTTCGCTGACATCCTGGTAGACGCTGCAGCGACGCACGTCCACATCAAAGGTGTTGTGCCAGCTCTCGCGAAAGCGGGCAATGCCAGCTGCGTCGAAGGGAAATTCCTTCGCGGGTAGAAACTCGATGCCGGATACTCTGTCCACCGTGCGCTGAGTATCAGGATCGAACGTTCGCAGGCTCTCGATTTCATCGTCCAGCAAATCTATGCGGACTGGGTCGTCGAGACCCATCGGAAAGATATCCATGAGCGAGCCACGTACCGCAAACTGACCATGGCTGGAAACGGTTTCTACAGCCAGATAACCCGCCGCAGTCAACCGTTGTCGTTCGGTTGCGATGTCGAAGCGTTGGCCGAGTTTAACCGACATGCTGTAGCCGTCGATGTAGGCACGCGGGACCACTCGCTGCAAGAGCGTTTTCACGGGCACAACGAGCATCGCTTGATGGGTATCAGGCAGCCGTTGCAGGGTGCTCAGGCGTTCCGAAACGATGTCCTCATGGGGAGAAAAAGCATCGTACGCCAAGGTTTCCCAGTCGGGAAAGTGCAGGAGTTCAACATCGCCCCCGTAGAACTCGAGGGCCGTCAGCCAGCGCTGTGCGCTACGGGTGTCGTCACAGACGATGAGCGTTAACCCGTCGTGGCGCTGTGCTGTCCGCGCAACTGCAAGATGAGCCGCACCGCCATGGAGTTCACGCCACGCAATGCGCTGCCCCTGGCCGGGTGGCGTGGGTGGGGTAAAAACAGAATGCTGGTCAGCCATCACTTGCGTGGTCGCGGTTTTCTCAAGTTTGATTGTTTGACACCGGATGTTGGTCGTACCGGCAGCCTATTCTACTCGGGATTAACACCTCGAGGTTAGCGGCGGACAAGCCTTTGCGCATAGGGCTGCAGAAGGTTAAAGTGCGCGGAATTGTTCTTGTTGGATTGATAAGGCGTCTGTTGGCTGGGATTTTTTTGAATTTGCCCACTACATTTAACGTAGAGTCGTCATGTCGCCAATGTTTTACCTTGGATAGCCTCGAACTTTAAGATGAAACCCACCAATATTTTCGATCCCAGCTACTTCCATAAGGTTGTGGACTGTCAATGGGGTTGCCCCGCGCACACGCCGGTTCCGGAGTACATTCGCCTGATTGCCGAGGGGCGTTACACAGAGTCTTATATGCTCAATTGGGATTCCAACGTGTTTCCAGGAATCCTTGGGAGAACCTGCGACCGTCCCTGTGAGCCAGTTTGTCGACGAGTTCGCACCGAGGAGAAGCCGGTTGCGATCTGTCGGCTCAAACGAGTTGCCGCCGACAACAAAGGTGACATTACCCCCTACCTGCCTCGGGTACCGACACGAAAAAACGGAAGACGCCTCGAGCTGCTCGGCGCTGGTCCGGCGTCCTTGGCGGTCGCGCGGGACTTGTTGCCGTTTGGTTACGAAGTACACATGTTCAACAAGGATTCTGAAGGTGGCGGGATGATGCGCAGCCAGATCCCGGCATTCCGATTACCGGCGGACGTTCTGAACGAAGAGGTGGATCTCATTTTGAACATGGGTGTGATCTGCCATTTCGGCCACGAGATCACCAGCATGAAAGAAATGCTGGACATGAATTTTGATGCCTACTTTATCGGGACTGGCGCTCCGCGCGGGCGCGAACTCGAACTACCGGGCAGGCATGAGGCGGATGATCATGTCTCGATTGGTATCGATTGGCTTTCCAGTGTTGCCTTCGAGCACACCGATTCCATAAAGGGTAACGTAATCGTCATGGGCGGTGGCAACACCGCAATGGATTGCTGCAGAACATCCAAGCGTCTTGGTGCTGATACGGTGACGGTGGTGGTCCGATCCGCATTCGATGTGATGAAAGCGTCGGACTGGGAAAAAGAAGATGCGATGGGCGAAGGTATACCCATCATCAACAATCGTCCGCCGAAGGAATTCGTGCACGAAAACGGCAAGCTCAAAGGGATGGTGTTCGGATGTGTCAAACCCATCGAAGGTGATGACGGCAGACTAAGATACGTTCCAAGCGGTGAACCGGACGTGTTCTTGAAAGCAGACCATGTCCTCATGGCGATCGGTCAGGAGAATCACTGCCCCTGGATCGAGCGGGATATAGGTATTCAATTCGATAAATGGGACTGTCCGATTCTGGATGAGATTACCCTGCAATCCACCGAGCCTAATATTTTCTTCGGTGGCGATTCGGCGTTCGGTCCAGAGAACATCATCTGGGCCGCTGCGCATGCACATCAAGCGGCGATATCGATTCACCTTTATTGTCAGGGTGGAGACATCAAAGAGGACCGACCGGAAGAAGGCCTCAATCTCATTAGCCAGAAGATGGGGATGCATGAGTGGAGTTATGACAGCGAACACGATCCCAGCTTGCGGTTTCCCGTTCCACACGCTGACAAGCGTCAATCGCTCAGTAACATCAAAATCGAGGTTGAGCTTGGTTTTGATATAGCGCTCGGAATGAAGGAAGCGCAGCGTTGTCTAAATTGCGATATACAGACGGTATTCGTCGATGACTTGTGCATAGAATGTGACGCCTGCGTCGATATCTGCCCGATGGACTGCATCTCGTTCACGGAGAATTCAGAAGAAAGTGTACTGCGCACTCAGCTCATGGCGTCGGCTACCAACCTGGAGCAGGATCTGTATGTTTCCGGTGAACTCAAGACAGGCCGGGTCATGGTAAAAGACGAAGACGTTTGTGTGCACTGTGGGCTGTGTGCGGAGCGCTGTCCAACGAATGCCTGGGACATGCAGAAGTCTGTCATTCACATCCCGCAGTTAAGTCCTTGAGATTATGACGACGACCTACAACGATTTTGTAATCCGTTTCGGCAACGTCAATGGCTCCGGTTCGGCCAGTGCCAACGGCATGTTTCCCAAAGCATTATTCCGCATGGGCATACCTGTTGCTATCCGGAATCTGTTTCCATCCAACATCCAGGGATTGCCTACCTGGTTCGAAGTGCGGGTGAGCGAGCGAGGTTATCTCGGGCGGCGCGAAGGCGTGGACATCATGGTTGCCATGAATGCCGAAACATACCGGGAGGATGTAGAGAGCCTGTTGCCGGGTGGTTATCTGCTTCACGACACCTCGAAGCCGCTACCCAGTGTACTCAAGCGAAACGACATATTTGAGCTCGGCATTCCGATCTCCACGATGTTGTTATCCGAATTCAGTGATCCCAAACAACGGAGTTTGTTCAAGAATGTAGTCTACATCGGTGCTCTGTCCGAACTGCTGAACATAGAATTTGAGGTGATCACCAATATGGTGGCGACTCAATTCAGGGGCAAAGACGCGCTGATCAAGCCGAACATCCATGCCCTGGAGATCGGTCGGCAGTATGCCCGAGACTACCTACCGTGCCCGCTACCGATACAAGTCAGACGCTCCACGGCTGTCGGCGAAAGAATATTGATCGACGGTAATACCGCTGGTGCATTGGGTGCTTTGTATGGCGGCGCGACGGTTTGCGCCTGGTATCCCATCACCCCTTCCACCTCCCTGGCAGAGGCATTCGAAAAATACGCCCTCAAGTTGCGAGTTGATCCAGACAGTGGCGATCGCAAATTTGTCTTCATGCAAGCCGAAGACGAGCTCTCGGCTATCGGTATCGTCATAGGTGCTGCGTGGAACGGTGCGCGGGCGTTCACCGCAACGAGTGGTCCAGGTATCTCCTTGATGACCGAGTTCCTCGGCCTTGCCTATTTTGCGGAGATACCGGCTGTTGTGTTCGACGTTCAGCGCTCGGGACCGTCAACTGGTATGCCAACACGCACCCAGCAGGGCGATTTGCTTGCCGCCGCCTACGCCTCACACGGCGACACAAAACACGTGTTGCTTTTCCCTTCGACACCAGTTGAATGTTTTGACTTTGGTGCGCTTGCCCTGGACCTCGCCGACCGGTTGCAAACGCCCGTGATCATCATGAGCGATCTCGAACTTGGCATGAATGACAGCCTCTCTGAACCACTTGTCTGGGACGATGCGCGGAAATACGATCGGGGCAAGGTTCTGGATGCGGACGATCTGGAAAACGTTGAACAGTTCGGGCGTTATCTAGACGTGGACGGCGACGGCATCGGTTACCGAACCTATCCGGGGACACATCCGGAGAAGGGTTCGTTTTTTACCCGTGGCACCTCTCGCGACGAGTTCGCCAGATACACCGAGTCGCCCGACGCGTACGAGCAGAACATGCAGCGCTTGCTGGAGAAATGGGCAACGGCCGCAACGCTCGTTCCCGAAGCTGAAATTGTCAGTAGCGGCCAGCGTGCGGCTATCCTTTATTACGGTACGAGTGCGTTGCCGATGCGCGAAGCCCTCGACCTCCTTGCTGAGGAGGGCATCTCCCTGGACACCATCCGCATTCGCGGTTTTCCGTTTGGAAAGGAGGTTTACGAGTTCATCGCTCGGCACGAGTTCGTGTTTGTGGTCGACCAGAACCGGGATTCCCAGATGAAAACGTTGCTCGTGACTGAAGGTGGTCTCGATCCGGCGAAGCTGATACCCGTGATCTATTACGCCGGGTTGTCGATTTCTGCCGACACCATTCAGTCGCAGGTTTCCGGATACTTCACGATGAGAAAAATGCCGCGGTTGAAGGTGGTGAAGTCATGACTTTTGTCGTCAAACCCAAGGTCCATCACCCCCTGTTACCCGTCAACGAGATCGGACTGACCCGCCGGGACTATGAGGGTCTGGTTTCGACGCTGTGCGCCGGTTGCGGGCACGATTCTGTCAGCGCTGCGCTGGTGCAGGCGTGTGCGGAGTTGTCGATCCCCCCTCATCAGTTTGCCAAAGTTTCCGGTATTGGCTGCTCGTCGAAAACACCGAGCTACTTTCTTGACAAGTCCCACGGATTCAACTCGGTGCATGGGCGTATGCCGTCTGTCGCAACGGGTGCCAACCTCGCTAACCGGAAGCTTTACTGCATTGGCGTATCGGGTGACGGTGACTCCGCGTCCATCGGCTTTGGTCAGTTCGCGCACATTGTGCGCCGACGGATCAATATGTTGTACCTGGTCGACAACAATGGCACCTACGGGTTGACCAAGGGGCAATTTTCAGCCACCAATGACAAGGGATCGACCAGCAAGAAGGGAGTACCGAACCTCTACGATCCGATCGATCTGGTGTGCACGGCTCTGCAACTCGGTGCCAGTTTTGTTGCCCGTAGTTTTTCAGGCGACAAGGGCCAGCTTGTGCCGCTGATCAAGGCGGGAATCATGCACCATGGATTCGCTTTCATTGATGTGATCTCTCCTTGTGTCGCTTTCAATAACCACGAAGGCTCTACCAAAAGCTTCGAATACGTGCGCAACCACAGCGGGCACGTTGTTGTGGCCGACTATGTCGAAGTCGCCGACCTAGACCCAGACTACGTCGCAAACCACGAAGAAATCACCGCAGACTATGCACCAGGAACCACTGAAGATGTTCCCATGCCGGACGGCTCGATTCTG
>SMWK01000229.1 GCA_004356895.1 Gammaproteobacteria bacterium | reverse complement strand
CGTCATCTGTGTGGGGATCGGATTACCGCCCCCGAGCCTGGAACGTACCCTCATACAGGAGCATTTTGATTCGGTTGGCCACGGTCGCGCGGTGGCCTACGACCTGCCCGCCATGACAAAAGTATTACAAGCAGCTGGTCGCATACTGCGGTCGGCTGAAGATCGAGGCGTGCTCTGCCTCGTGGATGCACGGTTCAAGCAACGGGCGTATCAGTGTTTTTTTCCGGCTCACTGGAACCCGGAAGTGCTCAGAGCGAGGCAGTTGGCTGATGCGCTTGCGCAGTTCTGGGAAACAAGTTTGGGGTTGTGAACCCCGAATTTCCCCAGGTAATTTGCCCAGGAACTCACTAAGCTGCCATTAATGAGCATCCGTCGTACCAAGATCATCTGCACCATCGGGCCCGCTACCGCAAGCTATCCCAAGTTGGAACAGCTTTATCACGCTGGCATGAATCTCGTGCGGCTGAATATGTCTCACGCCGACCACGCAGACGCCAAAAAAATCATCAACTGGATCAAGACGCTCAATCGGAAGGTTCAGTACCCGATCCCCATCCTGCTCGACACGCAAGGCCCGGAAATTCGCACGGGTGAGATCAACGAGCCGATCGATCTCAAGCCCGGGCAGATAGTTACCGTCAGCGTGCGCGGCGACGATGTGGAAACCAGCTCAATTCACGTCAACTACTCCGAATTGGTCGACGTGCTCGAAATCGGCAACCGTATGACCGTGGACAACGGTCTGATCAATTTCGAGGTATTGGACAAGAAAGGCCATCAACTGATCTGTAAGGTCATCGATGGGGGAACGTTAGGCAGCAAACGCCACGTCAACCTGCCGGGTGTTCGAATCAATCTGCCATCGATTACAGCGAAGGATCGCAAAGATATCGAGTTTGGTCTGGAACACGATGTGGACTTCATCGCGTTGTCGTTTGTGCGCTCGGCAAAAGACGTTGTCGAGTTGCGGGAACTCCTCCAGTCCAAAAACAAAGCGAGCTCGGTCCAGATCATTGCGAAAATTGAAGATCAGGAAGGCGTGCACAACGTTCATGAGATAGTCCGGGCTGCCGATGGGATCATGGTGGCTAGAGGCGACTTAGGTATCGAAACCGACATAGCGGATTTGCCAAACATACAGCGAAGAATTGTTCACTCGTCTGCTAAATGGGGAAAACGATCTATCGTGGCCACGCACCTTCTCGAGTCGATGATTAAAAACCCCATACCAACTCGTGCAGAGGTCACCGATGTCGCCAACGCGATTTACGAAGGCGTGGATGGAATCATGCTTTCCGGAGAAACGACAATAGGAAAATATCCGGTGCGCTGTGTGGAGCAACTCGACGCGATCGCCAAGCAAACCGAAAAATGGCCAGGGCTCGGTTACGAAAAAGAGTTGATTGCCGATACCGACAAGCAACATATCGCCAACAACGCAGTTGCACTGGCCGAAGACATTAACGCTGCAGGAATCGTAGTAATTACCCGGCGGGGTATCACGGCTGATCTCGTAACAAGCGCACGGCCACAAACGGTACCTATCTATGCGTTTACGAACAGCAGTAAAACACGGCGCAGATTGTCTTTGAATCGTGCAGTACTCAGTTATCGAATGCAGTTCAGCAGCGAACCGGAGAAGACGTTGCAACGTGCTCTATTGATTCTCAAACAGCGTGAAGGTTTCGGGGGAAACGCAAAGGTTGTCGTGATATCGGACGTGTTGGCAGAACGTAAAACGGACGCTATTCAGCTGCGCTACATCGAATAGGCAAGCGCCGATTGGGGTCAAAGAAGAAAAGATAAATCATTTGCAGTACTGTAAGGCGTGAAGTTTCGGAGTCGGGTAAGTTGAATCGAACACACAACACCTTGTATGCCCTTGCGATCGGATTGGTGTCCGCCTTACCAGCGTTCCCAGTGCAGGCCGATGTTGAGCGCATTGTTCTTCCCAACGGTGACATCTATGTAGGTGATGTTGTTGACGGCTCTCGCACTGGACGAGGGGTATATACCTGGGCGGATGGCCATCGCTACGAAGGCGACTTTGTCAATAATCGTATGCAGGGCGAGGGTTCGTATTATTGGCCAGATGGGCGCACCTACAACGGAAGTTTTGTCGCCGACAGGCGGGAAGGTATTGGCGTGTTGCGGTCGCCAAACGGTGATGTTTACACCGGCGAATTCGCACGCAACCAGATGCATGGTGAAGGCACATTCGTATGGGCCAACGAAGACCGGTATGAGGGTAGGTTCCAGGAAGGCAAACGAACCGGTGAGGGTGAAATCCACTGGTTCACGGGGGAGCGGTACAAGGGCGCATTCGTGGATGGCGTACAGCATGGGGAGGGCGTATTCGAGTGGCCTGATGGACGCAGCTTTTTGGGGACGTTTACAACCGGCGCCAAATCAGGAGTTGGCGTGTTTCAGTGGCCAAACGGTAATCGTTACACGGGGGGGTTCTCCGCGGACGAACGCAGTGGACTCGGCATATTTTACTGGCGTGACGGCACGATTTACCAAGGTCAATTCGCAAACAACCGGATGCAAGGTTACGGAGTCAAACGGCAACCGGATGGGACGAAAGAACTACAGCACTGGCATGAAGGCGCATTGGTGTTGGCCAGACCCCTGGTGGAGGAGCAGCGTTGTAAATTGGCCGTGCAAGAAAGGGATTGGATGTTCGATGGTCCTGAGTGCGTAAACGGCCTGGCGCACGGGCAGGGATTGGCGGTGAGTCTTGATGGCGAACTTGTTATCGTCGACGGACAGTTTCTGTTGGGCAAATTGGTTCGAGGGGAAGTGCAGGATCTCAAACCCGGGGAATCGTAGTGGAGTTGCCTGGCTTTCGAATTGAGCGGGAGATCGGCCGGGGCGGTATGGCCCGCGTGCACCTGGCTGTGCAGAACAAGTTTGGGCGGCTAGTTGCGCTCAAAGTCGTTTCCGCAGACTACGCAAACGATACCAATTTCCGCAAGCGCTTCCTGAGCGAGTCGCGCATCAATGCCCAGCTGACCCACCCGAACATCGTCCAAGTTTACGACGTGGGCGCGCACGAATCGTTACTTTTTCTGGTGATGGAGTATCTGCGGGGGGGTGATCTAAACCAGCGCCTGGAAAAAGGCATGCACGTTACAGAGCTCATCGATGTCATCAACGACATTGGCAAAGCGCTCGATTACGCCCACCACAAAGGTTTTATCCATCGCGATATCAAACCAGAGAACATCCTGTTTAGAGAAGATGGCAGCGCCGTGTTGACGGATTTTGGAATTGCTCGGACCGTCTCAGAAAATCCGAGTCTTACCCTCGCTGGTACCGTTGTGGGGACGCCGCAGTACATGAGTCCCGAGCAGGCATCCGGTCGGGAATTGGATGGACGTTCGGATCTGTACAGTCTCGGGGTGGTGTTTTATCGCATGTTAACCGGCGATGTGCCTTATGAGGCCAACTCGGCGGTATCGATTGGCATTAAACACCTGCAAGAACCCATTCCCCGCCTGCCGAACTATCTGGATGTTTTTCAGCCCATGATTGACCGAATGCTGGCTAAAAAACCTGAACACCGCTACCAGACGGGTGCGGAGTTGAGTGCGGCGTTGGATGAAGTGCGCACTTCCACCAGGCTCCCCAACGCAACGATCAAATCCAAGGTCGTCACGACCCAGGAAATCCGTGCGGTCGGCACCACCCTGTTAACCACCGCGCGAGATCCGGTGCGCGCCAAACGTCGCTCTCGCCGACAGAGGCGGCAACGCCTATTTCGTCGATTTACTTCATTAGGGTTGGTGTTCGTCCTGGTGGGGATCGGTAGTTGGATATTTGTTCAACAACCCCAGTGGATCAACAGATTGATGACCATCACCGGGATCATCGAAGATCCCATGGTGCAGGTGGTGTGGAACGATGCGCAGTCGCTGCACCAGGATCCGAATCAGAGTCTCGATGCGATTGTGGCCGGGTACCGGCGGGTGCTGAGCATCGAGCCTGAGCACTTAGAAGCCCGCAGCGCCATCGAGGGGCTGGCGGCGCAATGGAAAGACGACATATTGCAAGCGTTACAGCAGGGCAACCTGGCGGCGGCTGAAACAAAACTCATCGAGTCCATTGCGGCTTTTCCGGAAGACCCGGTACTCGCAGATCTCTCCCAGCAGCTCACAAACCATCAACACGCAGACAGTCTCCTAACAACCACCCAAGCGTTGTTACGCAGCCACGGTCTCTCGGATATACCGTCGGCGACTGCGGCCATACAGGCGTATAAGGAAGTCCTGCGCCTGGCGCCAGATCACGCCGTCGCCGTTGCTGAGTTGGATGCTCTAGCCGAACATTATTCGGACCTCGCCGGAACGGCCGCGGACAACGGAGATGTGGACAGTGCAATGATTTTTCTCGACCGGGCGAGTGCGGCAAACGCCAAATTGCCGGATCTTGCCCTGGCACGAGAAAAGATTCAGCAGGCGACCACGCTGCGGGCGGCGATCGCCGAGATGCTTCAGCAAGCTAGTGCCCATCGCGTGGCTGGCGCGCTAATTAACCCGGCGGGAGAGAACGCGGCCGAACTCTATCACAGTGTCCTTGCGACGGATCCAGACAACGTCATTGCCATCCAGGGAATTGGCGAAATTGTTTCTCAGCTTCTTAACCTTGCGACTCAGTTGTTGGCGGACGGGCAACTCTCCGACCTACAGGATCTTGTGGATCGAGCCAGTGCCGTTGGTCTCGCGCAAACGGCTGTCAATGAGATCAAGGAACGATTGGACAGCGAGGTGTTACGCCTGGCGACTGTCGAGCGTCATCTAAGCAATGCTGAGTTGTTGTTGAGCCAAGGTTTTATTACCGAACCACAGGAAGGTAATGCTGTTTTTCTGCTGCGTGAGGTCGAGCGACTCGACGCTGGTAATGTGATCGCGCGGGCCCTGTTGTCACGCTCTGCCGCGCGGTTGGCAAGTGTGGCTCAGGAAGCCTGGGAGGTTGGCCTCACTGAAGATGCCAAACATTATCTTGAACTTGCACTGACGGTTACGCCGGATGTGGAGATCTGGCGAAGACTTAGAGAGGATTGGGAGAAAAACCCTGCAACCCGTTGATATAAAATACTATTTAAGCTGGGATAATGAGCGAAAGGAACTCGGTGCGAGCATCACGATCGGTCGTCATCTGGACAACGACCTGGTGTTCGCTGGCGAAGATGTCCTGGATTATCACCTGCGTATCGAAGCCACCAACCGCGGCCCGAAAGTTTATCCCCTCGGCGAGGCGAGCCTGAATCTGAACGGCGTCCACCACGAGGAGTCCGTCAACCTGATCATCGGCGATATCTTACAGGTAGGCCAGAGTCAGCTTGCCATCACAGCCGAACCTGACCAACTCCCGGAGGCGGACGAGTGGTGGTTGTATGGAAACGATGACCATACAACGTACAAACTGGATGGCGAGATGTATGTAGGTCGCGATAAGCACAGCGACATCCTCGTATCGGATGATCATATTTCACGCAATCACGCCCGTTTTCGCACTGAGGCGAAAGTCGTGTGGATCCAGGATCTTGATTCTGCCAACGGCACCTATGTGAACGGTGAACGGCTGGTTGGTGGATGCCGTCTGTTTCATGGTGACGAGGTGGCTTTCGATACCATCGCGTTTCAACTGGTCGGTAAAGGAGCAGACCTTACGCCAGTACGCAAACGTGAAACCCCAACTGACCAACTGCGCATCAAGGATGTGCCGCTCAGCACGCTGGATACTACGGAAATCGTCGTGGTGAATCCTGACGATCGAGCATTGGTCATTCCGGAAAATACGACTGCAACCGGCGCCTTCTTGCTCGGCGCGAGCCATCCGGTTAGTGGGTTGGTATTCCCCATCACCATCGGACGAACGACTATCGGACGTGACGAAGGTTGCGATATCGTGGTGAATGATCTGACGGTTTCAACGCGCCATGCCGAGATCGTCCTTCGACCTGAGGGTTGTACGGTTTCCAATCTGATGGCAACCAACGGTACCCGAGTAAACGACCGTGAGGTACAGAACGCGGAACTTACCGATGGTGACCTGTTGCACCTCGGAGAAGTGAGTCTGGTGTTCAAGAACGTTCCGGTCACCCAGGGCGGTGGCAGTCTGTTGCGCTATGTCCGGTGGATGATGCTCGCCGGATCGGTGTTAGTTGTTGGGTTGGTTGTGTGGCAGTTGCTCCTTTAGCGAAGCTGACCCCAAACTTAACAACGTCGACGATCAAGCACGGCACATACCTCCCTTATCTCACTGCATTGCTTTTACTCAAGGTGCATCCTATCCTTCGCGCCGGTTTTACAAGAGTCTATGAAGCAGGTGGTAAACAAATGGGTGTGAAAATTCCGTTCCGACGCGAACTCGATTTTCGCTACGGTGAGGTCGCCGAGATTGGACCGGGAATTCGACGGGTTGTCGCGAACAATCCAAGCCCGTTCACGCTTCATGGTACGGGAACGTATATTCTCGGGACGGGGAAAGTTGCGGTTGTCGATCCTGGTCCGGCTGATCCGAATCACATCCAGGCAATCGTCGACGCACTCGCGGGGGAGACCATCTCTCACGTTCTGGTTACCCACACACATATGGACCACTCTCCTGGTTGTGCGCTGTTAAAAAAATTCAGCGACGCCCCCACCTACGCTTATGGACCGCATGGTGCGGGCAAACTCGAAGAAGGGGTTGCGGTGGAAGAGGGTGGAGACATGGACTTTGTACCCGATCATCTCGTCAGCCACGGCGAGGTGATCAGCGGTGGCGACTGGTCGGTGGAATGCGTGTACACACCCGGTCACACCTCTAATCACATCTGTTACCAACTGCGTGAGGCAAAAGCGCTGTTCAGTGGCGATCATGTCATGGGATGGTCGACGAGCGTCATCTCACCACCCGACGGCGATATGCTGGCCTATATGAAAAGCCTGGATCTTCTCCTGGAACGTGAAGATGATCTTTACTGGCCAACACATGGACCTGCCATCATCGACCCGAAAACCCACGTACGGGCTTTCATCGAACACCGCCGTGAGCGTGAACAACAAATTCTAACGTGCGTGGGTAAGGGCGTTACCCACATCCCGGATATGGTGCCGTTGATGTACACGGATACGCCCGAGTTCCTGTACGCGGCTGCAGGACGCAGCGTTCTGGCTGCCGTGGAATATCTTGTTGCCAGAGGGGATCTGGCTATCGACTCGGCCGTGTCACTGCAGGCAGAGTACCGTCTAGCGTAAAATTTACCGATTCGCGATGATTTCGCCGTTATCTCTGTCCTGCCTGCCTTCCTGTGTAGCCTCTTGAGGTTCTTCCATCGGCAATTGAACCATGATGGCCACACCGGAGCCGTCGGTAAGATTGATCGCGCGGACAAAACCACCGTGGTACTCGGCAATGATGCGCACAACGTATAAACCGAGACCGAAATGCAACCGGTTCTGAGGACCACGATGAGTCACCATGGAATCGAAGAGCGACTTCTCTGCTTTCACAGGCAACACGGGTCCTCGATTAGCGACCGTAATCTGCAGAAACTCCCGATGCGTGTCCAATTGCACCTTGATCGGGCTGTTCGCCCGGTGAAAGTCGATCGCGTTGTCGATGATCTTGTCGAGCATCTGTTCGATGCGGAAGTCGGATACCCGTGCGTACACGGGTCGGCCAGGCCCGCGAAAGGCAAATTCACATTGGGTATGAGTAATCTTGCAGTTCGTGACGTAACTCTGCAGTAACTGCCCGATGTCGATCACCTCGAGTTCTTCTGCTTCGAGTGACTCTTCCAGATTGGCCGCATCCGCCAGGTTCTGTACGATGGAACCGATGCGGGTAACGCCTCGTTGGGCGCTTTCCAGGTACTTGCTGCCCTGAATGTCGGGATTCTCCTCAGCCAGGTTCTGTAATGAAGTGCTGAGTGTGTTCAGCGGGTTGTTGATCTCGTGGCGCAGCGTGCGCGGCATGTTTTCCAGGAAATTGTTGTGCTGATGCAGCTTCGAAAGCATGTTAGAAACGGTGCGTGCAAGATCGCCGATCTCATCACCCGCATTCATCTCATTGCGCAATTCGCTGGTTTGCAGCCGACCATATTCGTCAATCGCCGCACTGGTTTCGCGGCGCAGGTTGCGAATGCGCCATGCGAGACGCCCGGCAAATGCGAGTAGCGCAATGAACACGGCCATCAAACTCGCTATAGACAGCAGCATCATCTGCTCGAGCGCGGAGCGCTGGAAAGCCAGGATCTCATCGATATTCTGTTCGACTACCACTGTACCGATGACCGCGCCTTTGGACACGATAGGATGGGCGGCCATGATAACTTCGTTGGTCTCGCTGATACTTCGTCTGAGAACAATCGGATCCCCGGATAGCGAGGACGCGATAGCGGCATCCGCCGTCGCCTCGGCATCCTCAGGCTGGCTGCGTACCGGTTGCCACTCCTCGCCGGTGGTGAGCTCGTGAATGAACGGCCGCACCGCCTCGAACCAGGAACGTAACAAGTTGATACCAGCTTCCGATGCAGTCGGTTCACCTCTCGTGACGGTATCGCTGTCCAGCACCGTACCTGTTTCCGCCCGGACCCGGTTTTGTGCATCTATCACCAGGATGCGCGCCCCGGAATAACCGAGGCCTTGAATGATGTTCAACAGTTCAGGCGAACGAAGTACAACGAGATTGAAACTTTCTTTACCGGCAGTCGGTAACGTTTGTGTCGTTGTGCGGATCTCGCGATTGTCTGCATCGTCGACATCCACGAAGCTGAGGCCAAATCCGCGCGATGAGCCGAGATAATCCAGTGGCATGCGAAATTCCAGAAGATATCCCTCGTCCGTTTCCTCCACGAAGCCCTGAATCGCGTTGTCGGGTGTACCCGTTGCTGCGAATCGCCAGTCAGCATCCATCTGATAGGCCGTCACCACGCCGGGTTCCGGTAGTGTCAGGTTGATACGCCCGTCTTCGCCATCAGCTCGAATGAAGCTGAGTCGGACATGGTCGGCGTTGTCGAGGCGAAGGTATTCGGGGTCCCGGTACACGTGATCGGCATCGTTGATGTTCATGTACACGTACAGTTGCCCACCACGCTCTCCGAGCAACAACGAAAAGTCGGCGTCTAACGTGCCAGATTCGCTACCAAAAGTGAGAACCTTATCACTGAGTTCCTCGCCCCAGTCTTCGACCTTGCCGTCGAGCCGGATGTTACCTTGCAGAGGGTGCGCGTACAGGGATTCGTAATCTTCGATAGTGATAGGAAGATCGTTGAACAGATCTTCGCGCCCGTTGAAAAGTGTGGAGATGCCCTGGGCAGTCAGGAGTTGCGCGTTGGATTGTCCGCGAATCAGCAGACGTTCCATCTCGACGAGTTGCCGGTAGCTGAACCAGGGTATGATCAGCAGCGTCAAGCCAAGTAACATCAGCTTGGTGCCGAGGCGCGGACCGGTAATGCGTCTGAATATTCTCATCGCGCGCGATTGTAGCGGATGAGGACTGCTACGCTGAAGGCTCTTTTACAACTGATCTGTCGACCAGCGGTAGCCGAAGCCGTACTCACTTTTGATCGAGGAGAAATCTTCATCGACTTTCTCGAATTTCTTGCGGATGTTGCGCATATGAGTGTTGATGGTGTTGTTGGTCACGAGGCTCTGCATGGTCGCGTTCATGAACGTATCATAACTCACGGCGTGTCCCGGCATACGCACCAGCTTGGCAAGCATACGGAACTCGGTACCGGAAAGATCTATGCGCTGACCTTTCCATGAGATCAACAATGCGTCCTGATCCAACATGAGATCTCCGACCCGTTTTGCCGTCGGGCTTTCCTTCTCCGCATTTTCTGCGCGAACCTCGCTGATGCGCAGCAATGAGGAGATGCGCTCCGCCAGGTACGCGAGACTGATGGGTTTAGGGAGGTAGTCCCACGCCCCGAGACGTAACCCCGAAATCTTGTCGATCTCGTTGATTCGCTCGGTCAGAAAGATCACCGGCAGCGATGGCGCCCTCGCGAGCAAGTCGCGACAGAGTTGAAAGCCTGCGTCTACTTCTTCACCCAGAATAATATCCAGGATGACGAGATCCGGTAATTCTCGATCGAACCCTTCAAGGGCTTCCTGGCGGCTACCGTACGCTGAAACCTGATAACCTTTGTTGGTGATGGCGTCGGTGTAGTTGGCCCGTTGGTCCGGATCATCCTCGACGATTGCGATGCGTTTTGCCATGGTTGACTCTTTACCTGTTTGGCGGTTCGGACCCGCCAATTCTATAGAGTTTTGGTGGATGTTGACGATCATTTTTAGTGGTTAATAACCGGTTGTAGGCCTAACACTACTTTTCGTGAACTACGCACGTTTTTGCTTTCATCGTTTCTCCATGATGCCCATGCGTGACTCCAGTTTTACTGCATGCAACCTGCAGACAAGACGTCTGTAATGAATATTCAGGAGCACGCTCCGGCAATAGCTCCATGAGCAGGGACTCTTTAGGTGGCAGCATGAAAGTATTTGTTCCCTTTAACGAAGCATTGATCGAACGGGTAGGTTTGAATATCGGCGATCTGGTACCGTTCCAGCTTGAATACGAGTGCCTGCGTCGGGAAGACCAGAACGATATCTCTGAAGTATTTTCAATCGTAGAACAATCCCCCTCCCTCACTGCGGGCTTGCACAGCTAACAACCTCCCGGCACCCTGTTGTGGCGTGCCAAAACCTAGGAACCCTAGGCGATATTCAACTCATGCGTTGATGCCGCATGGATTCGTTTACTGGCACCTGAACGCACGGGAGTGCCATTGAGCGAATTAGTCAATGCCGTCTTGAACGTCGATCCGCTCGAGTTGCTGGGTCTGACCTCCGGTCTCGTCTGTGTCTGGCTGTTGATCAAACAGAACATCTGGACGTTTCCCATCGGCCTGATATATGCCGTTGCTTCCGTGGTCGTATTTACCCAGCAGCGTTTGTACGCCGACGTTTTGCTGAGTGGTTATTACGTGTTGATGAACGGATATGGATGGTACTACTGGGTGTATGGCGGACAGCGAACGGGAAGTGACAACCTCCCCGTCGGCAGAATTTCACGCAACACCAGTCTCACCCTCATCGTGCTTGTTGCGAGCGCGACGATGCTCATGGGGTGGTTCTTCGACACACAAACCGACGCGGATCTCGCGTACTGGGACAGTGCCACGACCACCATGAGTTTTGCGGCGATGTGGATTACCGCGCGCAAGTACATCGAAAACTGGATTCTATGGCTGGTCGTCGACGTCATGCTCACCGTTATCTATCTCTACAAGGGCATCGAACCTTACGCGCTACTCTATTTTGTGTATCTGGCGATGGCGTTCATGGGGTGGAGGGCATGGCAGCAAACCCTGCAAACAGCCTGATCGTCTGCCTCACCGGTCCTGAATCCACGGGCAAGTCGACGTTGGCGAAAGCACTGGCGACTGAGTTTGCGGCGCCGTTGGTGCCTGAGGTCGCGCGCGATTACCTCACTGGCAAGGAGGGGTATCGTCGCGAAGACGTTCTGGAGATCGCACATCGTCAGCTCGCCGCAGAGCAGGCCGTTGTTGCGAGCGCCCCGGGGCTGATGATCTGCGATACCGACCTGTTGGTTATCCGCATCTGGTGGGAGGAAAAATACGGCGAGCTCGACCCCTGGTTGCGCGAAGCACTAATGGCACGCAGCCATCGCCACTATCTGCTCGCTAAGCCGGATTTACCCTGGGAGCCGGATTCGCTTCGAGATGCCCCCCACGACCGGGAGCGGTTGTTTGCGCGTTACCAGCAGGCACTTGCCGAAGACGGTTTCCCCTATGTGGAAGTTGCCGGTTCAGGGCGCCGGCGAACCGATACAGCCGCGGCTCAGGTCCGAACCTGGTTGGGACAGCAGTAAAACGACCACTATCAAAAATTCAATAGTTTTTCCGCCGCTGTCTCCATCTGGATTTCGATCTCCTCTCGATGGTTGTCCTGTGAGGCGTGAGCGAATGCCCAGCTGTACTCCCTGAGCCAGAAGGCGGCCAGACACCCGTGTAGACGAACCTCCGCAACCGTATCAGCCAGGTAGCGCTCACTGAGCGCCAGTAACCCGCCATCCTCCATCTGCAGTCCCTGGTGTAAGGTCACGAGGTCGAACAACGGATCGTTCATACCGAAAAACTCCCAGTCCAACGTCACCCAACCCTCTTTCCCGCGAATGACGTTCCAGGGGTTCAAATCGTTGTGGCAAGCCACAATCGGCCCGAGAGGCCAGGTCAGAGAGTTTACCAGGCGCGTGGCGTGAGGATGCGGTCGAGCGCCGGAGAGATACGTTCTTGAAAGTGCGATCGGGTCATAACAGCGATCGACCCGCGGCAAGTTGCCATGTAATTCCCCCAGATAGGCCAACAGCTCATCATCGCGAGGAGGATCATCAACCAGAAGACGTCCTGAGACCCACTCGGTAATCATCGCCCCGTTATTGACATCCAAAGCAACAAGTGGGGCAGTAGCGACGCGATGAGCGGCAAGATAAAAAGCGCGCTCCTGCCTCCAGTCCACATAAGGTTGGCTTCCACCTGGTGCCCGCAATACGTAACCCTTACCATCCAGCGAAAAGCGATAGTTGGCGTTTGCGTATCCCCCGGGCAGATAATCAAAAGCAAGATCCTGGGGTAGGTTCCAGTCAGGCATCAAGCGGCAGACAATTTCCAGCATCGCAGTAATTTGGGGTCAGTGTATAAATAGGGGGTGTCAGGCTACCATCTGAAAGTTGACCAGACCCCCTGTTTTTACCCTGGCCCCAAACTAAACCAGCCCGCTTACGGTAAACTCGCTCCCCCATGGAGGTTACCCTTTCCCGATTCGTCCACGCGCTCAGAAGCGCCGAAGTACCCGTATCACCCGCCGAGACGCTGGACGGATTCCAGGTTGTCCAGCAGGTGGGTATCAGCAATCCACGACTGTTGGAAGACTCTCTCGCCCTGGTGTTGGCGAAATCGCGCGAGGAGAAGGCACGATTTGCGGATTGTTTTTCACGGTTTTTTCATCAGCTTGCCTTTCAGGAACCACCCAAGCGCACGATGTTGCGCAACCTGGATAGCGCAGCCCTGATGGCTCTGGTCGAACGTCACGGTGATGAACAGTTATCCAAAGTATTGGCGAGCGTACTTCACGATGAACAGAGTTATCTTGCTTTCCTCGTTCAGGATGAGGCGGAACGATCGGATCTCGCTTCGATCAAGACATTGCGCGACAAGGCAACGCACATCGATCGGCTGTCTCGTGTTCTGGCAATTCCGGCGCTCGAACAGCTGCTTGCAACGGCTGGGGAAGGTGCGTCCGTTCACGTGGAATCGATCTCTGCGTTGCGATACCTGCGGCAGTATCTGCAGCAGCAGGTACGCAAGTATGTGGACGCCCAGTACCATCTGCACGTAGACGCTTCGGGCAGGAAAGCCCTCATCGAGGCCGCGCTGCGCGGTAGCCTCGATCAGATACCCCCGGGATATTTCGATGAAGTGGACCGGGTGGTGCACAAGTTGGCGGAACGACTTGCCCAACATCATCGCCGGCGTCGTAAACGGGCGCATCGTGGCACACTCGACATTAAACGCATGATTCGCGACAACGTTGCCTACGATGGAGCGTTCTTCAATTTGAGTTGGCGGCATAAGCGACAACGAAATTCAACGATCTACGTCGTATGTGACGTGAGTAAATCCATGAGTCGACTCGCTCGGTTTCTATTGCTGTTTCTGCACGATCTGAGCGATGTGCTGCCGAAGCTGCGCGCTTTTGTTTTCTCTAACCGTTTAGGCGAGGTGACTGAATTATTTGCCGAACACGGTCATGAACGTGCCGTCGAGGAGGCGCTTTTCCGCTGGGGCAACGGCTCAACGGACTACGGTTGCGCTCTGGTGGATTTTCGCGAGTTAGTCCATCAGGAGCTGGACCAACACGCTACCGTGATATTCCTGGGCGACGCGCGGGGTAACTACTTCGATCCGCGGGTAGACATCCTGCGTGCTATTTCGCAACGGGTGAAGCAGGTTTACTGGTTGAACCCCGAAACGCGTGATCGCTGGAAGGAAGGGGATTCGGCCATGCACGGCTACGCCCCGCACTGCCTGAAGATAGCGAACTGCTCCAGACTACAGGACATAGAACGCTTCGCCGACAACCTCCTGACGGCAACTCGGGCCGGGTGATAGCCGCTCTCGCGAGCGCTATTTGTTCTTGGTGATCGATGTAATATGCTCTTCCGTAGACGCGATTTGGAGTCCTCTTGGTAGAACTCAGCAACATATACCGCACAAAAAATAGCGACGTCGTCGATGCAGACGGGCATATCCTCGAGCCGCCTGATCTGTGGGAGAACTACCTGGAAGAAAGGTACCTCGACCGGGCACTGCGCATAGAGAAGGACGACAACGGCCTCGAGCGGCTTTCCATCGGCGGCAAACCATCGGTCATGTCTGCCAACGGTTTCCCCAGCACCCTTGGCCTCATGGGGAAAACGGCGAAGGCGGATTTCAGACCCGATCCGGAACGGACCTATCTGTCTAACATGCCGTTCGGTGCGATGGATGCCGACGAGCGGGTGCAGATGCTGGACGCGGAAGGCTTGGATGCAGCGGTGCTGTACCCGACTATCGGTATTCTTTGGGAAGCCGAACTCGAAGACGTCGAGTTGTCCCAGGCGTATTGCCGCGCATACAACCGCTGGATCGCCGATTTTTGCCGGCCTCATGGCAAACGGCTCGTGCCAATCGCGCATCTGTCGTTGGGTGATCCCGAAGCGGCTGCTGTGGAGCTTGAAAGGGCGGTGAAAGACGGCTGCCGTGGCGCCTTTGTGGTGCCGTTTACGCTGACCCACAAAGCCCATGGCCATCCAGATCATGATCCGCTCTACGCCAAGGCTCAGGAACTCGACGTGCCCATCGCCCTGCACCCAAGCTTCGAGCCGACGACATTACGTTCACAGCGTTTTGATGATCCACGCCGAACCCCATTACTCTCATCCGTTACCGCTTCCGATGGCGTGCGGCATGCGTTCACCACGTTCTTCGATTACGCCTCGTTTGATCGATTTCCCAATCTGAAGCTGGTCGTGCTGGAGTCGGGTGGCGGTTGGATCGGCTATTGGATGGATCGGCTCGACGCGGTTTATGAGGACACCATCATCGGCACGGGCGCGAAGACGCAGAAAAAACCGAGTGACTGGTTCAAGACCAACTGTTACATCTCGTGTGATCCGGATGAGCGAACGATCGCCGCCATGATGGCGTTACTGGCAGAAGACAGGTTCTTCTGGGCAAGTGATTATCCCCATGCCGATCACACACCGGATTATCTGAAGAAGCTGGATGGGTTGGCGGAGACCTTGTCGGGTACCGCGCGCTCGGGATTGCTGGGCGCCAATGTGCGAACAGCGTACGGATTTTAAGGCAACGTCCGGCCTTATTTAGGGTTTCTGGCTTTAGTTGAGATTCACCGCATACGCCATGGTCGGGCCGATTTCTTCGTGGAGCACGAGGTCTGCAATGGGGTCGAGGGGGGTTTCTTCGCGGTTGAGGATGGCGAGTTTTGCGCCGCGGCGTTTACTGTGTTCAGG